>JAOZQN010000177.1 GCA_029932195.1 Bacteroidales bacterium
TTTAAAATGCTCATTTACAGAAGTAAACTTCAATTCTAAAATTTCAAAAAAGCCTAGAACTTGACACTCGTGAAAAACGCCGTTTTTTTTTACTTTAACAAAGTTGTAATTCGCAGTATATTCTTGGTTACCACACCTTTTACAAAGTAAAAAAACTTTGTCAAAGGTGTTTTTTTTTGTAAAAAATAATGATTTCAAATTAATTATATTCATAAAAAAAACCGTTTCTTAACGGTTTTTCTTATACACCTGTCCTCTATTTTTTACTTCTGTTACTAAAATTTTTATTTCTTTTTCGTAAATAACAAATAAAATACGTATGTTTCCTATTCTTTTTTTATATACCTGTCTGTTGTTGTATAATTTATTTATTAGTCTGCCATCGTTTTCTGTAAGAGGTTTATAAACAACAAGTTTTAACCAATTTTGCAATCGTTTTTTTTATGAATTTTTCAGCCTGTTTGTTAAATACAATCTTATATTTCACCATCCCTATAAGTTGTTTATGTCTAATTCTACATATTTAGATTTATCGTATGTGCCATTGTGTATTTGCTCTGTTTCGTTTCACATTTTTACATTTGCACAATCCGTTAAGTTGTCTCTCAAATTGTTCAAATTATCAATTAACCGCTCGTATTCTGGCATAATTAATATTTTTTCTCTCAGTAGATACTTTAAAAAGAAATTTAAAAGCGTTATATAATAATTCATATAAATTATCAATATTTTTCAGATTTTCTTCTTCTAAATCTTCGCAAATAAAATTTTTATCACTTTTTTCTAATTCAATATTAGCAAGGCTCAAGGTATTTTTTAAAATATCCAAGATATTAACATCTTTATCTAATTGCCTTTTTGCTATTGCTGTGCTTGTTTTTCCCAAAGTCTGAAATAGAACAAACATTAAAATGTTTTTATTTTCTGTTTTCATAATTTTAATAAGTTTTTTACAAAGATAGTATATTTTGCGAATCAAATCGCAAAATATTATGTTTTTTTGCGATTTAATCCGCAGAAAAAAAACTATTTTAAATTATTTTTTTTCTGTTTTTATAATAAAACTATTGATATTTACGGTGTTAGTAGGCACGCATAGCGGTTTTACGCTACGAGTTCCTGTTGTTATGTTTTCTGCAAGTATTTCAAATGGAGATTTTGGTATTCCACTGCGAGTGGAACTATTTTTCACAATTTCCCGAAAGTCGTGAAGCGGGTCGGGTGAGGCTATTACCTTAAAAATATCTGTGCCAAAAGGCGATGATATTTGCATAATGTAAGAGTCAAAAGTTACGGTATCTTTTGCTGCAATTTTCATATCTACTGGCGATATGTTTTCTGGCGGAATAAGAACTTCAACATTATTATTCGGTTGTATATTAGCTATCTGAAAATAAGCAGTTTGCACCCCTTTATTTATCACCTGAAAAACAAATAAATCGTTTTCATAATATCTTATTTGTCCGTTTTCTATTTTACTTTCTACTGTGCCAAGTTTTGTGGCAACATAAGCACTTCCTTTGAGTTCGTAACTCTCTACTGGCACTAGTTTTAGCTCAATATTTATGTTCGGATTAAACAATACAAGCTCTTTTAAATATCGTGCTTTTGAAAATACTAAAATTTCCGATTTTATTATTTTTATTTTCTCTTCAATATTTTCGTTATCAAGTTTATGCAGGTATTGATTATTGTCATTTTTAACAAGAAAGGATAAGTTTTTGTCGCCGTATTTTCCTACGCTGTCTTTAACAATAATATCTGCTGTAAAAATTTTATCTTTATCCACAAATCTGATAAAAGTATTTTCTTTAAGTCCCTGTTTAACAGAGTTTCTTTTTTTCATATTTTCATGCAAATAAACATTTACTTTCATTTCGCCATAGCTTTGATTTTTAACAACAACCCACGATTTTAGAATTTTATCTTTTGGTATTTCATTTTCTAATTTTACCGTTGCCGTAAAATCTCCCGAACTAATAACTTCTGCTTTTACAATACAATTTTCGTTGTTAAAAGCCTGTGAGTCAATAGGATAAAAGCCAACAATTGTTCCTTCATAAATTCCTGCAATTTTTCCAACATTAATAATTACTCCTTCGTCGGTAATTTTTTCAACTTTAAAATACGTTCTTTTTGCAACACCCCTGCTACCAAAAAGTTTGGTATCAAGCTCGCCTTCTGCCAGTGGCGTTTGACGAGGCACAGAAATAGCCATACTAACTTTTATATTATCAAACAACCCTCTATAAGTTTGTAAATTATTACCATTAAAACTTTTGGAAAAAGCATAAGAAAGTGAGCCAACTCCTTCGCCACTTTCGGTTTGCGTTTCGTAATTCACCTCGTCTTGTTGCGATGCACTAATAACAATCATTGGACACAGTTTTTCATTTTTTTTCATGTCCACACCACTACTTTTTGTAACAATTGTTGGTGGGTGATAGTCTTGTGGAGCAATTTTACCTCTATTATTTCTAATTTTTTCGTTTTCCCTACACATAGTTCCTGAATAACAGGCATCTATGGTTACAAGAAAACTCCCGTTTTTACCAATTTTGGTTCTCAAATTAGTAAAAAGCACATCAAGTTCGTCGTCTATCAAATGGTCTTCTCCAAGATAACCGTTTGACCATTCCGACCACGAATCAAAACAAACAAGCGACTCATCGTATCCATCAGCTTCGTCTCCGTTAAAATCTTTTATTTGTTGCCCGTGTCCCGAAAAATGAAAATAAGCAATATCACCAGTATTTATATTGGCTATAAATTTATTAAAAGTTTCAATAATATTTTGTTTTGTCGCCTCTTCGTCTTGTAAAATAAAAATGTTTTCTTCCATAAAACCCTGATTTAAAAGCGTTTGTTTTATTAGCACAACATCTTTATCGGTGCTTAATGCTCCCGGAATATAATCGTAATAAGAAATAGCAACAATAAAAGCTATATTTTTTGCTTCAACTTTAATAGAAAGGGTTAAAAGTAATATTAACGAAAGTGTTATTAATTTTTTCATAATTATAAAAATAAAATTTTACTGTATAAATAATTAAAAAACAAATATTTAGTTATTTTAAAAAATGTAAAGATAAAAAATATTTTAAAAAAGGTGGAAAAAAATTTGTTTTTCATAAATTATATTTATCTTTGCAGTCCAATTTTTTGATTGCGGATGTGGCGAAATTGGTAGACGCGCTAGACTTAGGATCTAGTGCCGCGAGGCATGGGGGTTCGAGTCCCTTCATCCGCACTAAAAAGCCGCCTACTTTGTGTGGGACGGCTTTTTTTATGTGCTATAGCCATAAAGTGAAAGGTTGTAAAGTTTTAAATAAAATCTAATATTTTAAACTTTGTAACTTTATAACTTTATAACTTTATAAACTTTTAACTTTATTCTTTAAAACTATATTCAATAAAATGGAAATTACAAGAAAAGAAACAGGTGATTTAATGGGAGTAATGACTATTAAAATAGCTGAGGCAGATTATCAAGACGGAGTAATAGCAAGTCTAAAAAAAATTAGACAACAAGTTGTAATGAAGGGGTTTAGAAAAGGTAAAGCTCCAATTGGTTTGGTAAAAAAAATGCACGGAAATCAAGCTATTATTGAGGAGGTAAACAATGTTCTTGGCGAAAAAACAGGAGAGTATATTAGAGAAGAAAATTTGAGACTTTTTGGCGATTTATTACCAAGACATGAAGATACTTCTTTTAATATTGTAAATTCAAAAGATTTTACATTTGCTTTTGACTATGGTTTGTTTCCTGAAATAGATATTGATTTAGCTGAAAAGAAATTAACTTCTTATAATATTATTGTTTTAGACAAAGAAATTGACAAAGAAATAGAGAACTTTAAGAAACAAAATGGTGTTTTTGAGGAAGAAGACGAAGCAACGGATAAAAGTCAATTAGAAATTAAACTTGTAGAAACTGGAAAAGAAGGCGATGATGCTGTAAAATCGGAAGGCAAAATTCTTGTTGATATGATACAAGATGACTACATTAAAAGCCTATTTATTGGACAGAAAAAAGAGGCTAAATTAACTATTGATGTTAAAAAAGCATTTACAAACGAAGCTGATTTAGCTGGTTTACTAAAAATAGAAAAAGAAAAATTATCAGAAATTAACGATGATTTTGATATTGAAGTAATAAAGATAGAGAAATTTGTAATTGCAGAGTTAAATCAAGAACTTTACGACAAAGCATTTGGCGAAGGAAATGTAAAATCGGAAGAGGAATTAAGAGATAAATTTAAAGAAGAAATAGCAAAAGCTTATGAAAAATATTCTGTAAACAGATTTAATGCCGATGCTCAAAAAGAATTAATGAAAATAGAGGTGAAATCTCCAGACGAATTTATTGTAAAATGGTTATTATCAAAAGAAGCTGATAAAGAAGAGGGTAAAGAAGAGCCAAGAACAAAAGAGGATATAGAAAATGATTTGCCTAAATTTAAAGAAGAGTTAAAATGGCATTCTATTAAATCTTATTTCTTGGAAAAAAGTGGTGGTAATATTTCAAGAGAAGAGGAAATTGAAGCTAACAAAAAACTAACATTGAGCCAGTTCTCTCAATATGGATTGCCAATGGGTAGCTTAAACGATGAGTTACTTACTCAAATTGCAACCGAAAGTCTTGATAAATTAAAAGAAAACGAGAGACATTATGTTAAAGAAATTGCAATAGAAGATAAAGTTTTTATTTATATTTCTGAAAATACAGAAGCTACCGTAGAAGAAATAACAATGGACGATTTTCAAAGTTTAGATAAAAAAATAGACACTGTAAAATTAGATTTGACAAAAGAACAAATAGAAGATGTAAAAAAAGAAGAAGAAAAATCGGAAGAATAAAGAATGGAAACATCACAACTTCATAATTTCACAACTTCAAAAATTAAAATATGTTAGAAAACGAATTTAGAAAATATGCCATAAAACACAAAGGAATTAGTAGCCTTGATTATGGACGATATGCTGATCGCATACAAAATATGACACGTGCAGTAATTGAAGAGAGAGAAATGCCTTTTAGAGAAGTAGATGTTTTTTCTCGTTTAATGCTTGATAGAATTATTTTTATTGGCACAGAAATAGATCAAGGAGTGTCAAATATTATTCAGGCACAGTTATTATTTCTGGATTCTGCCGACCCTTCAAAAGATATTCAAATATATTTTAATACTCCTGGAGGTTCAATTTATGGTGGTTTTGGAATTTATGATACTATGCAATATATAAATCCTGATATATCATGCACTTGCACAGGAATGGCAGCTTCTATGGGAGCAGTTTTGCTTGCCGCAGGAACTAAAGGAAAGCGCTATGCTTTAAAACATTCACGAATAATGCTTCACCAACCTTACGGCGGTGTTTATGGACAAGCTACTGATATTAAGATAGATGTTGAGCATTTGAAATCAGTTAGAGAAGACTTATATAAGATTATATCTAATCATACAGGAGCAGATTTAGATAAAATTATAAAAGACGTGGATAGAGATTTTTGGATGACTTCACAACAAGCTAAGGAATACGGAATAATAGACGACGTTATTTTTAGAAGTGAGGAAACTAATTAAAATAAGTTATCGTGTTGTTAAGTTAAAAGTGGAAATTAAGTAAGGGATAAGATGTAAAAACGTTAAACTTCCAACTTGATGAACTATTTTAACTTGATAACACGATAACTCTATAAACTTTTAAACTAACTTTAAAATGAGAGAAATAAATTTAGAACCAATTCAAAACAACTCTTTTGATCTGTTCGAGAAATTCAATTCTTTGAACTATACGAAAAAGTTTTTGGAACACAGAAAAATATTTTACTGGGGACCAGTTTACGATAGCACTGCCAAAGAGATAGTTGACCAACTAATGTATTTGGAAATGACAGCCCCAGGAAAAGAAATTACATTATATTTGAATAGCCCGGGAGGTTCGGTAACAGCTGGACTAACGATCTATGATACAATGAAAATGATTTCGTCGCCAGTCTCAACAATTTGTTTTGGACTTGCCGCATCTATGGGAGCAGTTTTGCTTTCGGGAGGAGAAAAAGGACGACGATTTGTTTATCCAAACTCCGAAATTATGATTCACCAACCATCAATTGGTGGATATATTCAAGACCAATCAACAAATCTAGAAATTACCGCAGACCAGATAGAAAAAACAAAACAACAACTTGCTAAAATACTTGCTGATAACTGCGGACACTCTGTAGAGAAGGTTCTTGCAGATGGTGAACGAGATTATTGGATGGACGCACAAGAGTCGGTAGATTACGGAATTGTTGATGAAATTGTAACAAAAATAAGATTTTAAGATGAAAAAATGTTCGTTTTGTGGGAGACCCGAAAAAAAAGTATCTTTGCTAATTGTTGGCAAAGACGGAAATATCTGTAGCAGTTGTGCTAAAGATGCAAGTATTATTGTTAAAGAAGATGAGGTTTCCAAAGGTATTGCTACTGCGAGAGCATTAGAATTAGCAAAGCCAAAAGAATTGAAGTCTTTTTTAGACCAATATGTTATTGGGCAGAATGATGCAAAAAAAGTTATTTCGGTAGCAGTTTATAATCATTACAAGCGAATAAAAAGTGCGGTATCTTTTGATAACGATGGAGTAGAAATTGAGAAATCAAATATTGTGCTTGTAGGAAGAACAGGGACAGGTAAGACTCTTATAGCCAAAACTATAGCAAAAGAGCTGCAAGTTCCTTTTGCAATAGTAGATGCAACAGTTATGACTCAGGCTGGATATGTTGGTGAAGATGTAGAGAGTTTACTATCAAGACTTTTACAGGCTGCCGACTACGATATTAAAGCCACCGAAAAAGGCATCATTTTTATTGATGAATTAGATAAAATAGCAAGAAAAATGGATAATCCTTCAATTACACGAGACGTGTCTGGCGAGGGAGTTCAGCAGGGATTGTTAAAACTTTTGGAAGGTTCGGTTGTAAGTGTTCCGCCAGAAGGAGGACGTAAACACCCTGAGCAAAAACTAGTTAAGATAGATACTAAAAATATTCTCTTTATTTGCGGTGGAGCTTTTGATGGAATAGAAAAAATTATTTCTAAAAGATTAAATACACAAGTTGTTGGATTTAATTCAATTAAAGATGGCGAAAGAATTGACCGTGAAAATATGTTACAATATATTTCTCCACAAGACCTTAAATCTTACGGACTTATTCCTGAAATTGTAGGTCGTATTCCAGCATTATCATATTTAGAACCGCTTGATAAAGACGCTTTAAAACGAATTTTGATTGAGCCAAAAAATGCAATAATTAAGCAATACATAAAGTTGCTAAAAATGGACGGGATAAAATTAGAATTTACTGATGAAGTCCTTGATTATATTGTAGATAAAGCCTTAGAATTTAAAGTGGGAGCAAGAGGTTTGCGTTCTATTTGCGAAGCCATAATGATAGATGTTATGTATGACATGGATTCAGATGAGGATAATTTAATGAAAATTACATTAGAATATGCAAAAGAGCGAGTAGATATTTTGCATTCCAAAAAACTAAAAGCAGCTTAACAATGAACAGTTATCAGTAAACAGTTAGAAAGGTTGTTTACTGATAACTTTGTCATTAATAACTATTTATTACATTTGCCAAAAAATGTTCTGGCACATTAGAAATATTATAGGTGTAATCTTTATTGCTAACTGCAAATTTTACATCTGATACATATTTTTGCAATTTCAAATGCAAACTTTGTCTTCCTTCAATATCTCCTGATAAAATTAACTCCAATTTATTTGTATCGTAATTAAGTTTATCTATTGTATTTAGCAAATAATATAATATGTCATCTTCTGTTCTATGGTCAAAAATATTGTAAAATAATAAATCTTGCCCTCTTATTACCAAAACTTCCATTGTTGTTTTTGCAATATTTAGAACTATTGTAGGAGCAAGACTTTTGCTTGATTTATTTTTTTCGGTATAAAAATTAATTAGCGGAGTAGCTTGTTGCTGAAATCTAATTTCAGGAAATTTGTTAACCAAATAAGTTGTTATGTCAGAAGGTATTGCAAAAACATTATATGCTTCTACATTTTTCAATTTATTAAAATGCAATTCTTCGTAGTCGTGTAAAAAATTTCCAAATTTGAAAAAGGATTTTAATAATTTCTTATCAAAGAACTCGGTAGGCACAATTGTAAACTTAGATGTATTATAAATAAAATCTACACTTTTGTAGTTTTTATTTAAGTAAACATCTCTTTTTATTGCTTTTTCTATTTGAGAAAGAAAATCATTACCTACAACTTTATTTTCATTATTTTTATGAGATAGAGCTACAATTTGTTTTCTTATAGTATCCGTAATACAATAAGAATAGCCAAAATATCCTATTTCAAGCGAGAGTTTGTAAGAAGATATTTTGCTTATGTTAAAAGATTTATCAAATTCAGAAAAGTTTTTCATAAATATTTACAATTTTATTAAGTGGAGTGTTTAGTCTTTAGGTCTTAATTGGCTTTCGCCTAAATTAAAAATTCTTAAGCAAAAGAAAATTAGGCTACCCACGTAAAGTTGGAAACTTACACAATTTTAACATGTTTTCTAATTATTAATTATACAAAAAAACATTAAATTGTAGTGGTCTTTTTTATTTGTAATATCTTAATTATCAATATATTATTTTTTTTTGTAGTGGTCTTTTCATTATAATATAAAGCTAAAAGAATGAGTAATTACCTGTCCAACCTTACGTGGGTAGCCGAAAATTAAAAACTAATTTTTTGGCCACCAACGTAAAGTTGGATATTTTTTTTACTCAATACTTGTCAATGTATTGCCTTGACAGCCAAAACTGTCTAACTTTATGTAGATAGCCAATTATTTTAAAACGGTAGTTGATTAAAAACTAAAGACTCAAAATTAAAAACTTTTTTAATCCCAGTTACCGTTTACAGAAACTTCTGTCATAGAGCCAACAATTAGTCCTGGATATTTTTCATTATCTCTGGCAGCATCATTTTTATTTATAATCAGTTGTTCGTCAAGTCCAGTCAAATAAGAATTATTATGGACTTTAAGTTCAAATACTGGCATATCTACCTTAGAAAGTGTCTTTATAATGCTTGCATTTAGTTGAAATGTTTTTTCTTTACTTGAAAATGGTATAAACCTAAGAGTGTCAATATCATAAGGTTTACTGAATAAAGAATCCATCACACTTATTTTTATTGTGTCTCTTGAGATTAAGCCAAGTTCTAACGCTCTAAGTTCTGCTTCTAATTTACTTGTTGCTTTGGTGTAGATACTATCTGGCACAGAACCTTCTGCTTTTATCAAAATTAGAGAGTCGTTTCTTATGAATTCAACTAATGTATCAAAATTATTAGTATATTTTCCATAATTTGTCTGATAGGCAATTTGCACATCTCTTATTTTTATCATCTTCTCTTTTACTAAATCGTATCTCCCTTCGTATTTTTCATTGAAAAATATAGGTTTTGCAATACTTCCTAACAGTGCATACCCTAAGAAAAAGATTACTCCAACAAAAACTACTTGTAGTCCTATTTTAAGCCATTTATTCATTTTAATTTAGTTTAAAATTTTTAAAAAATATGGTTTTTACTTATTTGCAAATTTATAAAAAAAAGTAACAATTTATAAATTTCTTTTTATTAAAATTCTTTAAATTTTATTTTAAAAGTTCTTGTATTATCATTTCTACCGATAAGCTCTCTGCTTCTGCACGATAATTTTTTACTATTCTATGTCTTAAAATTGGCATTGCTACGGCTTTAATGTCTTCAATGTCAGGTGAATATTTGCCGTTTATGGCAGCATGTGTTTTTGCAGCAATTACTAAATTTTGCGAGGCACGTGGACCTGCTCCCCAGCTTAAATATTTATCTGTCCAAGGGTGAGCGTTTTTTGTTTTGGGTCTTGTTTTTGATGCCAAATCTACTGCATATTTTAGCACATTGTCGTTTATTGGTATTCTTCTTATCAAATTTTGAAAATAAATTATCTCTTCTGCCGATATTATTTCACTAACTTTATTTGTTGTTCCAGAAGTTGTGTTTTTTACAATCGCAACTTCCTCTTCAAAACTTGGGTAGTCTAAGTAGATATTAAACATAAATCTATCCAGCTGTGCTTCTGGTAAAGGATAGGTTCCTTCTTGTTCAATTGGATTTTGAGTTGCGAGAACATAAAATGGCTTTTCTAATTTATAAGTAATTCCAGATGCTGTTACCGATTTTTCTTGCATTGCTTCGAGTAGTGCTGCTTGCGTTTTTGGAGGTGTTCTGTTAATTTCGTCGGCAAGTATTATATTAGCAAAAAGAGGTCCTTTAATAAATTTGAACTTTCTATTTTCGTCAAGTATCTCTGTTCCAACAATATCAGAAGGCATTAAATCTGGCGTAAATTGAATTCTTTTGTAATTCAAGCCGAGTATTTCGGCAATTGTGGTAACAAGCATTGTTTTTGCCAGCCCTGGAACTCCCACTAATAAGGTGTGGCCTCCGCTAAATATTGTTATCAGAACTTCTTTTATTACATCTTTTTGTCCATAAATAACTTTACCTATTTCATTTGTGAAATTTTCATATACCTTACTTAAAGCATCTACTGCTTCAACATCGTCTTTAAAGTTAATCATTTTTATAATTTTTTTCTAAATGTTTTTTGAATATTTTTTACATCTTTTATTATTCCTGTGTCGTCCAAGCCACCGGTTACTTTGTTTATATCTTTTTTTAAATTAGTAACAGTTTTGTTCATTTCTTTTATATCTTTTCCCATATCTGTTTTTTCAATATCATCTTTTATTTCATTTGTTACTTTTTTCATTTCCTTCATTGCTTTTCCAAAAGTTTTTACAAAAGAGGGTATTTTGTCTGCTCCAAACAATAAAACTATTATTATTATTATTATAAATATTTCTGGTCCACTGATAAATAATAGCTGCATAAGAAGATTTTATTATTTTAAATTTATGATAATAAAGTAGTAATCTAAAAGTAGTTTACTGAAAATAAATACACTATAAATTTATAGTATGACTTTAACCTGCTTAATTCATAAACGTTCTATTAAGTAGGTAATCATATATAAACGACACTTTTTAAGAGACTATTTTTGTATTAGGCAAGGCAAAAAATATTTGCATAAGG
>JAOZQN010000178.1 GCA_029932195.1 Bacteroidales bacterium
TTGTATTTCTAACAATTTTATTATCACCGATTTAGAAAGTCAGAAACTTCAGATATATAATTAATCCTATTAAAAAAAGAAATAAAACAGCTGCAAAATATTTATACAATAAAAAATTATTGTTTTCATACATAACAAAAGATGCCGTTATTAGTGCAGATATAGGAAATGAATATGCCCACCAAGAAAGAAAAAATTTGATTTTTGAAAAATGACGAGCATTGTAAAATAATTGTATTGCCGTAAAAACTGCAAAGAAATAAAGCACTTTTGCAAAGCCATCAATTTCTCCTGTCATTTTAAAATATGCTAAGAAGCCAATTGCTGGAGGTGCAATTAGAATAAAAAATGTTGGCATTAATTTTTCGGGGAGTGGCTTATGAAAAATTGCCCTGCTAATAAATATGGTATATAAAACTATCCACAAAATAATTCCTATGCTGAAAAAGAACCACGAAACGTCTTCGTGAAAATGTGTCATAGCTGGAATTGGAACTAACATATTTCCCACTACTGGAATAAACCAAGCAGGATTTTTGTGTTTTATTTCTATGTGCTGGTGCTTTATCCACGCCGACATTATAAAAATAGTGAAAAATAAATGCACAATCATTCCTACGAGCAACAAATATTTTGATAAATCTACATACGACTTCAAAAATACAATACTCAACAATATCAAACTAATAGATAGGGTTGGGAAAAAGTTCATTTTTATAGGGTGTTTTAACTCCGCTGCAACTTCTTTGGGATATTTTATTAACTTTATAAAATAGATAATAAAAAATATTGAATAAATTAAAAGAGTGGAAAATCCAATCCATTGGCTAACATGTGGTATGTTAAAATGTAATTCTACTCTGTGTGTTGCAATTGCTAATCCGCTAAGCCCAAGTATAATAGCGAAAAATGATATTGTGAAATGTTTTAATCTGCTTTCCATATTTATTGGTTTATTGGTTTATTAGTTTATTGGTTTATTCGGGGTGCGACTTTAAGTCGCACTCCGAATAGATTTCTGCTCTTAATTCTTCCTCCTTCCTAATTTCCTCCCTCCTCTCTCCTAAAACCTAATTTCCTATTTTCCAGCTCTCCCAGTTTTTTGCACCAGAGCCGATACTTATTTTTGGATTTTGTTCTTTTAAGCCTTTTTCTATATTTGAACGGTCTTTAACTTCGCTTTGCAATTTTGTTGCTAATTGACTGTAAGTTATGTCTCCTTTTGTTTCTTTTAGAATATTTAAAAGATAGTAAGTAAATAAACCATGTTGTTGATTATCATATTTTTGAGCAACTTCGTCTCCCATGCTGGCGGTAAAAGAAACTATATTTTTGTTTAGGTCGGTATCTTTGGGCTTTAATTTGATGCCCGAACGGGCAATAGCCAAGCCATTGCGACCACCACCGCTAAAACAGGCATCAATAAAAACGGTTACTTTTGCAGGATTATTTTTACCCAAAGTTTCGTAAAAATCAAATAATTTGATGCCAAATTGTGAGACATTATCCTCGTTTACATCTACGGGCATAAGATAAGTTTCGCCGTCTTTGTTAGGAAAACCATGACCAGAATAGTAAACATATAACACTCTGTTACTGTTCATTAGGTTAGATGCTTTTGTTATAAGCGTGTTAAAATCGGCTATTCCTGCGTTCTCTTTATAGATGATATGGTCTGCTGGAACGCCGAGAATTTTTTCGGCATAAATTTTAAAAGCACGAGAGTCGTTTAACGCATAATCTACTGCTATAAGCTGATTGTAATTTTCGTTGCCAATTATTAAAGCATAACGATTTTTATTAGTAGGATTTTGAGGCAAATTACTTATTAGGTCGTTTGATAATTCGGGAAGGTCTTCTATTATTATGCCATTGTTATTGTTTGTAGTTTCGGTTGGTTTTATTATTACTATTTCGCCATCGTCTGTTAGTGTGGTGTTTACGGCGGTATATTTGCTTTCGGTATAACCATATTTGCCTTTGTTTTCACTAACTTTTATTTTCAATTTTATTTTTGAATCGGTAAAACTGCTGTTGATAAAAAACTCTGCTGTTACAAGCTCGTATTTTCCAGCCTCAATATTATTAAACACCGGAACAGTATTACTCGGACTGCCGTTTTGTTTGGAATAGCCCAAAAACATAACGCCTGTTTGCGAATTGCTAATTTCTACTTTTACACTTTCGGCAATGCCTTCGCCAACGTTTTGGATATAAAAATCAAAACCTATTTGCTCGTTTATATCTATCTGATTGTTAGGACTTCGTGATATTATTTCTTTGGGAGTAAAACGTGAAAGTGTTAGTTCGGGAGTTTTTAATTTTTCGGTAGCAACAAGGAGGCGTTTGCCAGTTATTTCCATTCCAAAAACAGGCTCTATTACTTGAATATCTACTTGCAGTTGCGAGCTTGCAATATTTTTTTTGGCAGTAATAGGAATAGTTATTGTAGCTGTTCCGTTTGTTTTATTTATAATTTTAAACTTTGTTTCTTTTTTATACGAAACCGCATAATCCATGTTTGTAGATAACTTTGCGTAAACGCCCTTAGCCTCGCCCAAGCCTATGTTGTTTACTGTAATAGAGACATTAATTTTTTCGCCAGCCCGCAACACAGCCTCCGAAACTTCTATTTTATCTATAAATATAATAGGAGGTAAACCGCTTGTTTCCGCAACAGTATTATTATTGTCTTTTTCTATCAGTTTTTTATTGATAGCTCTGCCAACACCTTCTAATTTATAAATTCTTACTTCACTGTCAGCATCTCCAAGTGCCAAAAAATTGCCATCGGAACTAAAAGAAGAACCAAAAATTAAACCAGTATAAGGAAGTGTTTTAACAAGTTCAAAGTTAGTGCCTTTTATTTCATATATTTTAGGGGCGGCAAAACCACAAATAAAAAATTTACTATCAGGACTGAAATTTACATTATAAATATATTTACCTTCAATAGTTTTAATAAGATTAAAATTACTGCCATCTATTTCATATATTTTTACAGTATTATCTTTAGAACCCGAAGATAGAAACTTACCATCAGAACTAAAACGGACGCTATTAACATCTTTGCTATGGTCTTTAAGAGTTTTTATATGTTCAAAATTAGTGCCGTCTATTTTATATATTTTTACATCATTAGCAGAATAAGAACCAGAAGATAGAAATTTACCATCAGGGCTAAAACTAAGACTTAAAATTTCAGCACCGTTATTAATAGTTTTAATAAGTTCAAAACTTGTGCCGTCTATTTTATATATTTTTATTGTTTTATCAAAAGAACCAGAAGCCATAAACTTACCATTATTACTAAAAATAATGCTTGTAACTTCTTTACTATGGTCTGTAAGAGTTTTTAGAAGTTTAAAATCAGTGCCATTTATTTCATATATTTTTATAGTGTTGTCATAAGAACCTGATGTTAAAAACTTACCATCGGGACTAAAACGGACACTATAAACATCTCTGCTGTGGTCTGTAAGAGTTTTAATAAGCTCAAAACTTGTGCCGTTGTTTTTATATATTTTTACAGTATTATCCCAAGATCCCGAAGCCAAAAACTTACCATCTGGGCAAAAATGGACGCTACGAACATAGTCACTATGGTCTTCTAAAGTGTTTTGTAAGTTTGCATCAAACTGTGCGTTCAAATATGCCGCTGTTAGCATAATAAAAATAAAAGTAAACGTAAATTTTTTCATAATAATTGGTTAGTTAGGTGGTTATGGTTGTAAAAAAATGTTTGTTATTGTTACTATGAACTACACCTTTGCCAAAGTAAAAAAAACTTTGGCAAAGATATTTTTTTCGCAAATATATTTTTGTAGTGCTTTTTCGCAATGTATTTTCACCTGATTTTTTTCGCCTTTGCCAAAGTTTTTTTCACTTTGGCAAAGTTGTAATACCGATGTTTTTGCAAAAATAACAATTTTTTCTTTATATTTGTATGTTTAATAATTATATTTTTTGTATTTTTGTAGAAATTAAAAAAAACAATAAAATTATGTTAGTTCAATATTTAACAAATAACATAGGCGAGAAGACAGGAGTTTATCTGCCTATTAATGATTGGTTTGTAATTAAAAACAAATTACAAGAAATTAATTTTGAAATTAATGAGCAAATAAGTAAAGAAGAGATATTATCTGATTTACAGGAGGCTTTCTCCGAAGTAAAACAACATCAGTCTGGTAAAATAAAAATGCAACCCGCAAAAGAATATCTTGATGAAATATAATGTTTTTGTTTCCGCAAAATTTAAGCGAAAAACCAAACTTATTATTTATCAGGCGAAAGCTAATTAAAAACTCAATACTTAAAAACTAAACATTTCCTTATCCCTCCATTGGTTTTCGTGGAATTGCATTTTTTGTTTTAGTATATTTATATTATCTTTTCCTTTCAAATAATCAAGGATTGTTTGGTCTCCTGCAAGGAGTTCAATTGCTGTTTTTGTGTTTCCTTTTTCATATTTTCCTTCTCGCCAAAATGTTTTATTTGTGAAATTTTCTGCAAATAGTCGTAGTAAAATTAGAGAAAAAAGAAGCGAATGAAAATTCTTGTTAATTTGATGTAGCTGGAATCCATTACAAACTTGATTTTCAAATTTATGAAATGTTGGCACAAATTTGAGTATTCTTAAATGCACTGGACTGTTATTTTTATAATACTTTTTTATCCCCTCTTGAACTTTTTTAAGCTTATTCCAACTAATATCTGGTGAACCAATAATTTCAAAAGGTTTTGTTGTTCCACGCCCTTCACTAAAATTAGTCCCTTCAAAAAGACAAGTTCCAGAATAAATATTTATGGTGTCAAATGTTGGAATATTTGGTGATGGCTGTATAAAATACTTATTATCAGACTGTTTTTGTTTTATTATTTCAATATCAAAATTAGCAGAAATTTGATTTCTCAAAAATACACACATTTCTCCAATAGTAAGTCCATGCCTGTGAGGAATCCCTACATGACCAATAAACGAACTGAAATCAACAGAAATTGGTATGCCTTCAATATTTTTTCCCGCAGGATTTGGTCGGTCTAATACCTGAATTTTTATAGCAATATTATTTTCTTTTATAACTTTAAAAACATTTGCAATTGTAGAAATATAGGTATAATAACGAACTCCAATATCTTGAATATCAATGATTAGCTTATCTATATCTTCTAAATTCTCTTTTTTTATAAAAATACTATTTTCTGCACTTCCGTAAAGCGAAGTTATTTTTATTTCAGGACTAATAAAATTATAAATTTGAGTAGAATCTATTGGTATTTGGTCTTGAAGTTCAGCAAATAAACCATGTTCTGGGATAAAAATCTGTTTTAAATTTCCTTGTTCTGCCAAAATCTCAAAAAGATATTTTTGTTTTGCAAAACTATAAGAAGTCTGATTGCAAAGTAAAGCTAAATTCATCTGTGAAGTGTTTAGTATTTAATTTCTGTCCTTAAATAAAATCGTCCTAATCTACAATATATTTACAAATAGCTTTTCCCATATCTCGTCCTGTTTGGTAGAGATTTTCTTGTGTCCACTGCTCTCCGTCTGTTCGGTTGTTCCAGTCGCATTCGTGTGTAAATGAGAAGTCTATATCAAAACAAGGAATACCATTTTCTTTGCAATTAATTCCCGAACTATATTCATCGGCAAGAATATTACCTTTTGTAAACTTTATTTCGGAAAGTTTTTTTGGAGCTATACCTGAATATTCATAAAAAATATCCCAATATTTTTCAAGTTTTGAAAGATTTTCTGTTCCATTATACATATTAAAATATGAGAAAATAGGATAGGTAGCTCCTGGAAAAGTAGAATGGACATCAATAAAAATACGATAGTTATTTTCCGAAGCAGTTTCATCTATCTGTTTTTTAACCTCTTGCACTGCTTTCCAATGCGATTCTGGATTCCAGTCTCGGTTCATATCAATTGGTTTTTGCATTCTTCCACTTGCACCAATTGCTACATTATCTACGTCCATCATGGGAACAACGTGCAAACTCGCTGTTTTCCTAAATTCAACTGCAAGGCTGTCCTCCGAAGCAATATAATCTACAATCCCCTCAATCACAAAATTAGACATACTCTCAAAAGCATGCTGGCGAGAGATTATCCATACTAAATCCTTGTTTTTTCCGTTAGAAATAACATATTTAGGAACTCGCCGACCTCCTTCGCTGATGGTTAAAGTTGTAGTATCAACATTCGGATTTTCTGCAATTTTATTACTATATTCAATCACATCTGAGTAAACATAAGGAAAACCTGTTGCAAAATAAACAGTATCTTCTGTAAATTTATACGACACAGTTTTTTTGCCGTAAATATATTCTGATTTTATTTTTGTCCAGTTTTTCTGGTCGTAACTAAATACTGGATACTCGGGAGCCATGACTTTGTTTACATATTTTATATCAATATTTAACAAGCTATCTTTGTTAAAATCAAATACTTTGAAATAAAACCAACACCTTGTAGTATTAGAATCATTTATTAAACCAGGAATTATAACTATGGTATTTGTAGAGTCTATTATTGATAAAACTTCTACATTACCTCCCTCAAAATTAGATTCAACCTGAATTTGTGAAAATAAATTGAAAACAAAAAATAGTAAAAAAATAGTTAATAAGTGTTTCATTGGTTGTTGGTTATTAGTTGTTAGTTATTGACTGTTAGTTATTGGTTGCTGGTTACTTTCGCATATTAGATACTGACTTACAACGCCTTGCGTAGCCAACAACTAATAACCAACAACTAATGACAAAATTATTATTATTTTTTGAAAATAAAACAATTTTTATATATTTGTAAAATGAAAAAAACATTCCTTTTTCTAATTTTTATAATCGTTATAAACAATGCATATTCGCAGAAGACCTTGGGTTTGCGGGTAGGATTAAACCTATCTACGCAGCAAACAGAGAACGAAATTTACGATATTTCGGATATGAAAAAAAAATATGGAATTACGGGAAATATTATTCTCAAATTACCAATGTTTTCTTTTATGATGTTCCAACCAGAACTTGGTTATACGCAAAAAGGTGCAAGGTATGTAGGTAGTTTATATTCATATAGCACTAATTTTGAGTATCTTGAGTTTCAAACAAATTTTATTATCAAATCACCATTTTATCCCGTCTATATTATAACTGGTCCTTATGCATCTTATTGTATTGGAGGCTCATCAATTTTGGACAACAAGCCTGCGGTTGAGTTTGAAATAAATAATAATAATATACTTTTTTATGATGCAGGTTTTACGGCAGGTTTTGGAATTTTAAAAGATATTGGTAAAGTAAAATCCTTTATAGAAGCAAGATACAATTACGGACTTATAGATATCAACAACAAAACGACTACCGATAATATTAATATTATTAACATAAACAAAGGTCTCGGACTTTTTGCGGGAGTTTTGTATAGTATTTGAAAAAATTATGAAAAAATTATTATTGTTATCAACATTATTCATAGCCTTTTTAGGTTTTGTAGAAGCCCAAGTTGTTACAACAACCCCAAATCTTCCTATTCCTGATGCAAGCGTAACTGTTTTTTTTGATGCTTCGCTCGGAAATGCAGAACTCGCTGATTACGCAGGAGATATTTATGCTCACACAGGAGTAATTACAGAAAATAGTAGTTCTGGTAGCGATTGGAAATATGTGAAAGCAAACTGGGATCAGAATATCGCAGAAACAAAACTCACAAAAATATCAGATAACTATTATTCATTGGAGATAACACCCTCAATAATTGATTATTATGGAGTTCCTGTGGAGGAGGATATTTTACAAATGGCTTTTGTTTTTAGAAACGAAGACGGTTCGCTTGTTGGAAAAAATGAAGATGGTTCTGATATTTTTATTGATGTATATTCCGATCCAAATTCAATAAATTTTTCGTCGCCAGACCCAAATATTATTTATTCTTTAAACGATGATATTCAGATAAATGTAGCTGCATTATTTGCAACAGAAATAACACTTTTTATTAATGATAACGAAATTCAAACTTTCACAGGAAATAGCATTGATGAAACCTATACAATAACAGCTTCTGGTGATAATGAAATTAAAATTATTGCAACAGATGGTATAGAAACGGTAAAAGATTCTATAAATATTTTTGTTCGTTTGGAAACAGTTGAAACCGAGTTACCTTACGAAAATTTGCAAGATGGTATAAATTATATTGATGAAACAACTGTAACTCTCGTTCTTTATGCTCCTTACAAAGATTTTATTTTTGTAAAAGGTAATTTTGATAATTGGGAAATGGGTGTAGATAATCAGATGTTTAAAACTCCAATAGGTGATAAATTTTGGCTCACAATAGAAAATTTGACTGCTGGCGAAGAATATATTTTTCAATACATAATTGATGGAGATATTTACATTGCCGACCCTTATGCCGATAAAATTCTTGACCCTTGGAACGACCAGTATATCAGCAATTCAACCTATCCAGACTTGATAGATTACCCAACAGAAAATGCAGATGGAATTGTATCTGTTTTTCAAACAAATCAAACACCTTATAGTTGGGAGGTTGAAAATTTCACAAAACCAGCTCCCGAAGACCTTATTATTTACGAACTTCATATCCGAGATTTTATTGCAAGCCACGATTATAACACACTGATTGATACACTTTCATACCTTAAAAATCTTGGAATAAATGCAATAGAATTAATGCCCATAAACGAATTTGAAGGAAATAATAGTTGGGGATACAATCCATCTTTTTATTTTGCTCCTGACAAATATTACGGCACAAAAACAGACCTCAAACAGTTTATAGATGAGTGCCATAAGAATGATATTGCAGTAATTCTGGATATTGTATTGAACCACGCTTACGGACAATGTCCACTTGTGCAAATGTATTTTGACCCAGATGCAGGAAACTGGGGGCAGCCTTCTGTCGAAAACCCTTGGTTTAATGAGACTTCGCCAAATCCAGTATATTCTTGGGGTTCGGATTTTGACCACGAAAGCGAAGCAACAAAAGAATTTCTTACTCGTGTAAACCGCTATTGGATAAGTGAATACAAATTTGATGGTTTCCGCTTTGATTTTACAAAAGGTTTTACAAATACAGGAGGCGATGGTTGGGCTTACGATGCGTCTCGTATTCAAATTTTAAAGGACATGGCTGATTCTATTTGGCATGAAGTCCCTGAAACTTACGTTATTCTGGAACACCTTGCAGATAATTCGGAGGAAAAAGTTTTGGCTAATTATGGAATAATGCTTTGGGGAAATACAAATCATAATTATACGCAAGCCTCAATGGGATATACCAGTGACTCAGACTTTTCGTGGATTTCGTATAAAAATAGAGCTTGGGATAACCCAAACCTTGTAGGTTACATGGAAAGCCACGACGAAGAACGAATAATGTTTAAAAATCTTAAATATGGCAATAGCTCAGGTGGTTATGATATTCAAAATTTAGAAACGGCATTGAAACGAGTAGAACTTGTAGCCTTATTTTTCTTGACTATTCCTGGTCCAAAAATGATTTGGCAATTTGGCGAACTTGGTTATGATATTAGCATAGACGACCCTTGTCGTGTGTGCGACAAACCTATAAAATGGAACTATTACGAAGAGGAAAACAGAAATAGACTTTATCGTTTCTATTCAGAAATACTCTCATTACGAAAGACTTATGATATATTTAACACATCTGATTTTAGCATCAATGCAAATGGAAAAATAAAAGAAATTATTTTGCAGGGAGACACAATGGATATGGTTATTATCGGAAATTTTGATATATATTCAGCAGAAACTACACCAAGTTTTACAAATACTGGAACTTGGAACGAGTATTTTTCAAATACAGAAATTGCATCAGACCAGACTATTACTCTTGGTGCTGGCGAATATAAACTTTATACAAGCAAAAAAATAGAAAGTTCAGATTTACAAGTATCTCCAATTGCTCAAAATGTAGAAATTACGGGAGATACAATTGTAGGAGCAGCTCTAACAGGCAATTATACTTTTTACGATGCTAATGGAGATTTAGAATTAGGTTCTACTTATCAATGGTATAGAGCAGATAATCAGTCTGGTTCAAATAAAACATTGATAAATTATGCTCAAAATACAACTTATACAACTAAAGAAACTGATGCTAAAAAATACATAACTTTTGAAGTAACTCCAATTGCTAATAGTAATAGTTTTCAGCAAGGAACAGCAATTAGTAGTGATTATTTTGGAGCTATTTTTATGGAAGAAGAGCCAACTGATGGCGAATTTGTAATTAAACCAAATCCATCTTTTGATGAAATAATTATTACTCAAATATCTGAATATGATAAAATTACTGTTACAAATCTTTTTGGAAAAATAATTTATACTTTTGAAACAAATAATGAAAATAATTTCACAATTGATTTATCTGATCTCAAATCTGGAGTTTATTATATCAAAATAACTAATGATGAAAAATTTATTACAAAGAAAGTTGTGAAAATTTAAGCTAAATATTATGAACAAAAAAACATATACAACTTTTATTTTACTTGCTACCTTTTTATTCGCTTGTGCTCAAAATGAACAAGAAATATATAACAGATACGAAAAAAAAGCATTAAAGTATTTTAATCAGCAGTTTGATGATCATCAAATTAACTGGAATGATATAGAAACAACATTTGAAGTTTTTTTTGAAACAATTGAGGTTACTCAAGGCACTGATAATGATACAATCGAATATTATAAAATAATTGACTATTTACAACATTCTGGAGGCTATAGTGAATACAGTAAAAATGTAGATAGCAACATAACAGAATTAACAGTAAAACTAGAGAAGTTTAACTTAAATAGAGATATTGCAAATAATTGTTTATTTAGGTTCTATGATTATTATCTTGATAATAAAAAATTTGGTAATACTCCAAAAAACTTTCATGTTGTTGGAACAAATATCAGTTTTTTGAAAAAAGATAAAAATATTGATCCAGGTCTATTTATGGGAGCATTGAAGCTAGGAGGTTATGATAAAAAATTATATAAAAGAGCACTAGCATTGCGTTGTTAGTCAAACAAAGTCAGTTGGTTACATTAATGTTTGTGTATTTGTGTAATTCACTGTCAGTAAATAGTTCATTGATAGGAG
>JAOZQN010000179.1:0-5920 GCA_029932195.1 Bacteroidales bacterium
ATTTCTAACAATTTTATTATCACCGATTTAGAAAGTCAGAAACTTCAGTTATTATCTTAATTTATTAACTTTTTAAAATTAAATTTATGAAGAAGATCACAGTATTATTTATGTCTATGTTATTTTCAATAATAACAATTTATGCACAAAATGCCGATGCAGGAGAAGACCAAGAAACTTGTGGAGAAAGTGTGCAACTTGAAGGAAATATGCCAGCAACTGGCACTGGTTATTGGACAATTATTGGAGGAGGAGGAGTCATTGAAGACTCTATTGACCCAACAACAATAGTTACTAATTTTAATGAAGGAATAAATACACTACAATGGAATTTTGTAGATAACGGAACTTATGATGTAGTTACTATCACAAATAATATGTTTTATACAAATGCAGGTGGAGACCAAGTTGTTTCTTCTCCAAACACAGATATGTCTGCATTATTACCAGAAGCAGGGCAAGAAGGAACTTGGAGTATATTAGGTGGTGCAGGTGATTTTGGAGGAGGTATTCA
Organism: Bacteroidales bacterium; assembly: GCA_029932195.1. Classification (GTDB taxonomy): domain Bacteria; phylum Bacteroidota; class Bacteroidia; order Bacteroidales; family JAOZQN01; genus JAOZQN01. The sequence continues at coordinate 515 of JAOZQN010000179.1, forward strand.
TGCAGAAGATGCAACTGTTACTGATTTAGGATACGGTGTAAATACTTTTAGATGGACTGTTCTTGATGCCAACACAGATTGCGAAGCGTATGATGATGTAGATATTATCTATATAGGATTTAGTCTTAGTGCAGGAGACGATCAAGTTATTTGTGATGATTTTACAGAAATGAACGCAGAGTCCGCATCTGGTGGAACTATTGCATACTGGTCTATTACATCAGGAAATTGTATTATAGAAAATTATGACGACTCAAATACAAATATAACTAACATAGAACCTGGTATTTTAGTATTACGCTGGAATGCAGAAAATAATGGATTTGTAGTTTATGACGAAGTTATAATATATAATTACTCTTTTGAAACTGATGCAGGACTAGACCAAGAATTAAGTGAAAATAATACTCAATTAGAGGCGACAGGCGGTTTTGGAAATAATGATTTACCTATTTTAGATAACTGGACAGGTGTTTGGGATATAATAGTTGGTGATGGAATTGTATCTAACAATTCTCTTCAAAATACAGATATTACCGATTTATATTCTGGACTTACAACTCTAAGATGGACAGTAGAAAGAACAGATTATCCATCAGGTGAATTTTGTATTGCCACAGATACCGTAAATTTATACCTTTTAACAGATATAAAGGTTGTTGATAATCAGATAAGTATATTTCCTAATCCAGCAAACGATTTTATAAAAATAGATTCTGATTTGGATTGTGAAACGTCTATAATAGATATTACAGGAAAAGCTATTTTGCAAACAACAGAAAAAGAAATTGATTTATCTAATTTAGAAAGTGGAATATATATCCTTAAAATAAATACAGATAAAAAAACTTATACTAGAAAATTGATAAAACAATAAAAATCAGATTTCTGAAATTTAAAACAAGCTTTAAAAGAGTATAATATAATAACCCAGTGCATTGCATTGGGTTATTTTTTTTAGTCTTTTTTTCCAAAATTATTTTACAAATTGTTATTTCATTAAATTTGCAACTAATTTATTTATTTTTATCCTATATAGTGTTAGTCAAAGGAGGGAATTAAAGTTTCACTTTGATAATTACAAATAAACAAATAAACCAATCAAACATGAAATTTACAGGACTATTTTTAGCATTTTTTTTAATGGCAAGTATTGTTTTTGCCCAAAACACACAGTATTCGAGAGTAGAAATTGCAATTGAACACTCTAATTTGAGCCAAATTGCAAATCTTGGTCTCAATTTAAACGATGGGGTAAGTTATGAAAAAGGCATTTTAACAGCCGAATTTTCAGAAACGGATTTAGCAAAATTAGACGAAAATGGTTTTTCGTATAATATTGTTATTGAGGATTTAGTAGATTATTATAGAAAAAATGCTAATCAAAATACAGAAATTATTAGGGGCGAAAAAACTCCCGATAATTTTAATCTCGGTTCAATGGGAGGCAATCTTACATTGGCAGAACTACTTGTAGAATTGGACGATATGCAAACATTGTATCCAAGTCTAATTACAGTAAAAACGCCAATTACAACCGATTACACAACTCACAACGATAATCCTATTTATTGGGTGAAAATTTCTGACAATCCAGATGTGAACGAAAACGAACCAGAAATTTTATACACTGCCTTGCATCATGCAAGAGAGCCCGTTTCTATGATGCAACTTGTATATCAAATGTGGTATATGCTCGAAAATTATGAGGCTGGTGGAGAACCAGAGTATTTAATAGATAATTTTGAAATGTATTTTGTTCTTTGTGTAAATCCTGATGGATATACTTATAATGAGCAGATTGCCCCAAACGGTGGTGGCATGTGGCGAAAAAATTGCAGAGATAACAACGGAGGAGGTTTTTCTGGAGAAGGAGATGGAGTTGATATCAACAGAAACTACGCATACCAATGGGGATACGACGACGAAGGTTCGTCTCCATATCCAGATTCGGAAACATACAGAGGAACATCTGCAGGCTCTGAGCCTGAATCTCAGATGATTATGGAATTTGCAAATAATCATGAGTTCTTAATTTGTGATAATCACCACACTTACAGTAACTTGCTTTTATATCCTTGGGGCTACGAAGAATTGGAAGGACCACACGAGGAAATTTTTGATGCCTACGGAGAAGTAATGACTCGTGAAAATGGATTTACTGCCGGACATGGTTGGGAAATTCTTTACACTGCAAATGGTGGCACAAACGACTGGATGTATGGGGAGCACGAAATTTTTGCATTCACCTCGGAAACAGGAAATGAATTCTGGCCACCTCAAAACGAAATTACTGCACTTTGTGAGAATAACTTAGAAATGAATTTCTTCCAAACCAGACTTGCAGGTGCTTACGCCGAAGCAAACGATATTTCGCCTGCATTTATGCCACTTGCAGGATATATTGATTTAGATATTCAATTTCTGGGATTAGATACTCTTGCTGATTTTACTGTATCTGTTTATTCTGATGATTTTCAAACTGTTGGAGGTGGTATCTTTTTTACAGAAACAGATTACAGTTTGCTAACAAAAGTTCAGGACTCTATTTTTTACATTTTAAATGAAGGTTTTGAAATGGGAGATGAATTTACTTTTACAATATCTGTGGACAATGGACTGTATGCCTACACTCACGAAGTTACTAAAACTATTGGCAAATTAACAACCATTATTATAGACAACGGAAATAACCTTGACCTTTGGACTTCAAACGATTGGACTGTAACAGAAGAAGAGTCTTATTCGCCTTCAAATTCTATAACCGACTCAGAAGGAAGCAATTATTATTCTAATACAAATAGTTCAATAACTCTAACAAACTCGCTTGATTTGAGCAGTTATTCTAATCCTATTTTGAGTTATTATGCAAAATGGGAAATTGAAAATAACTGGGATTATGTTCAAATATTAATTTCTGAAAATGGTGGCAATAGCTGGACTCCTTTAACTGCTAGCAATACAGATATAGGAGAAGGCTCTTTTCAGCCAATTGGCGAACCTGTTTATGACGGAAGTTCAAACTGGGTGAATGAAGTTGTGAATGTTAGTGATTTTCAACAAGATAATATCAAATTTCGTTTCAATTTAATGAGCGATGAAAATACTGAATTTGATGGTTTTTATTTTGATGATTTTTCTATTAATTATAATAACTTAACCAACTCTGCACCTGTTATTACAGGACAAGAAGACATAAATATTAATGTAAATGAAAGTGTAGTTATACCTTTCAATAAAATTTTGGTAACAGATACTGATAGTGATTATCCTTCTGGTTTTCTGTTGTTTACAAATGGAGGTGAAAATTATACTCTTTCTGGAAATACAATTACTCCTGATTTAGATTTTAATGGAGAAATCGCTGTTCCAATAACAGTTCACGATGGTTTTGCAGAAAGCAATAGTTTTAATTTTACAATTAATGTAGGAACGGTATCTATTGAAAATGTAGAAAATGATATTGTAATTTATCCAAATCCGGCGAAAAATAATTTTACTGTAATTTTAAACAATAACAATATTAATAAAATAGAACTAACAGATATTACAGGAAAACAAATTTTAGAGCAAAACATCAAAAATACTGATAAAATAGATATTTCTACTGCAAATATTCAAAGCGGAATTTATTTCATCAAACTATCTGGAAATAAAACTATTACAAAGAAAATAATTATAAATAAATAATACACATTTCAAGTTGCAAATTTTAGGGGACTCTTTAAAAAAAAATCTCTGTGTTTTTAGGAGTCCCTTTTACTTAAGGGTACTCCTAAAAACACAAAAATCGGCTACCAACGTAAGGTTAGACAATTTTTTTACTCAACTCTTGCCAACGTGCCGGAGGCACTTGGCAACGTGTTGCCTTGATTACCAGAGCTGTCCAACCTTACACGGGTAGCCCAAAAATCAGAGCTTTTTAACTTCGTAAAGTAGAAATTTATAAATTTATAAGTTATTTATTTTCAATAAATAACTTTTAATCAGTAACTTCAAAACTAATTAAATCTATTCTTGGAGTGTTTACTTCTATTATTGTTATTTTATATTTATCTATAATAATTATCTCATCTTTTTGTGGTATTGTCTCGTGATTATTTAGGATAAAACCTGCTATGGTTGTAAATTCTTCTGAGGTTGGAATTTCAAAATTATATTTTTCGTTCAAATAATTTATTTCTAATCGCCCAGCAAAAATATATTTATTTTCAGAAACTTGTTTTTCCTTCATGTCATTAGAGTCGTGTTCGTCTTCTATTTCGCCAAAAATTTCTTCTAATATATCTTCAACTGTAACAATTCCTGCTGTTCCTCCATATTCATCTACTACCAGTGCTACACTTTTATTTTTTTCACTAAGTATATCAAATAATTTTTTGGCAGACATTGTTTCTGGAACTATTGGAATTTTTACCGTAATAGATTTTATTGTTTTTGGCAATTTGAATAGTTCCAATGAATGTACATAGCCAACAATATTATCTATTGTGTTTTTATAAATCAATATTTTAGAAAAACCAGTTTCTAACATCTTTCTTCTAACTGTATCTATATCAGCAGTTGTTGGAACAGCTTTTATTTCATTACGAGGAACAATACATTCTCGCAGTTTAATTTTACTAAAATCAAGCACATTTTGGATTATTTTTAGCTCTTCTTCTATATCGTCGTTTGGTTCTATATCTTTGTTTGCTTGATTTAAAAAATTTGTTAAATCAATTTTTCCGAAAACTTTTTGCTCACTATCATCAGCATTATTTATTTTTACAAAATACTTGATAAAAATGCCAGTAATAGACATTGTAATACTTGTTATGGGATAAAATAATATGTAAAATAAAAATACGGGTATGGAAAAAAAGTTTAATGAAAAATTAGAATTAATTTTAAAAACTGTTTTTGGAATAAATTCCGCAGCAAAAAGAATTAAAAGCGTAGATAAAATTGTTTGGATAATAAGTGTCCATATATTAGAATTATTTACAAGTTGCAAAATATATGGTTCAAGAATAATTGCCATCACAAGTCCATAGACCACAAGTGCAATATTGTTACCCACAAGCATAGTTGCAATATATCTTCCTTGATTATTTGTAAACTTGGAAATTATTTTTGATGAGAACTTACCTTGCTTTCTATCTATCTCAATTCTAAGTTTATTTGAGGAGATAAATGCAATTTCCATTCCTGAGAAAAAAGCAGAAAATAATAAGGCGAAAGAAACAATTGTTATATTTATTAGCATTTTTGAGTGGTTGAGTTTTCGTGTTTTTAAGTTTTCGTGTTTGTCGTGTTGTGAGTTTTTGAGTTGTCGTGTTGTGAATTATCGTGTTTTTGAGTGATTGAGCTTTCGTGTTTTTAAGTTTTCGTGTTTGTCGTGTTGTGAGTTTTTGAGTTGTCGTG
>JAOZQN010000179.1:6020-11132 GCA_029932195.1 Bacteroidales bacterium
TTGTGAGTTATCGTGTTTTTGAGTGATTTAATTTTCGTGCTTTTGAGTTAGTAAGATGGCAACACAACTACTAAAAAACTCATAACACGAAAACACGATAACTGAAAAACTCACAACACGATAACTAAATAACAAAGTTAAAATAAAAAAAAATAAATAGAAATATTTTTTAATTAATTTTTTAATTCTACTTTTGTCATCTGAATTTTATTAACTAAATTATTAATTAAATTATTTTTCAAAATTATGAAAAAAGTATTTTATTCATTAGCATTTGTTGCTATCGTAAGTATTCTTAGCTCTTGTTCTCCAAAACCAGAAGAAATGATTCTTGGAACTTGGACACTTAGCAATATTGAAATTGGAAATGCAGACGAGGTGGCTCAAACATTTCTTGACATGCAAGTTGGTATTTTAGACCAGCAAATACTTCAATTAGAAGAGATGACTGCAACAATTGAAGAAGAATTAGAAAAAGAAACTTACCTTGCACAGTTAAACGAGTTAAAAGCTCAAAAAGCAGGATTTACTTTAGAAACTATAAAAGAGGAGTTTTCAAAAGAATTTGATAACATGATAGGTAGTTACAAATTAGTTTTTAACGAAGACAAATCTTACAAAAGTTTACTTGACGACAAAGAAGGAACATGGGCTTTAAACGAAGATGCGTCTGTTCTTACAATCACTGAAGGAGAAAGAGATGTTACTTTTAACATTAAAGAATTTACTGAGAGTAAATTAGATGTTTCTTTTGAGGAAAGTCAAGGAGAAATGGCAGTAAAAATGAACATGACTTTTACAAAGGGTGAAACTTCAGAAGAAGTTACAGAAGAAGTTACAGAAGAAGAAGCACACTAAGTATAAGTTTATAAAATATGAAAACAAGGTGTAGTTACTATACCTTGTTTTTTTATGAAAAAAATAGAGGTAGTGTTTAATCTTAGTCTCTTAATCCTGAAATCGTTGTTTTTTTTGGCATAATATTATTCAAAATTTCAAAATTTCAAAACTTCAAAACTTTTCCAGCTTGTCTTGCTTAGGTGTTTATTTTTTAATTTGCTTTCGCCTGATAAATAGTAATTTATAGAAAAATCAGAAATTGATTATTTAATAGTTCCTAATTGGTACCGTAAAAAATGCTAAGAGCTTTATAATTACCTATAACTTTTAACGACATAAAAATGTATTCAAAAATTCAAAAATTATCCTATTCTCTTTTTCTATTTAGTGTTATTGCTATCTTCTCGTCTTGTGGAGGAGGAAATGTAGAAGAAAAAATTGCAGGAACGTGGCAAGTTGAGTCTGCGGTAGTCTTAAACCTTGAAGAGATGGTAGAGGTTCATAAAGAAATGCTTGGAGATAAATTAGATGGAGTAAGTGATGATGAAATAAAGGCAGGAATAATAGAAGATTTTACATCAAAGCTAAAAGGCTCAGAACTTTTATTTAGTGAAGGTAAGAAATTAACTATAGACGGTCAAGAGGGTGAATGGGAGTTGTTAGGTGATAACGTAATTATAGCAAAAAATGGAGATAATGAATTTAATTTTATCATAAAAAAATTAGACCAAAATAATTTTAAGTTTGAGCTAATTATAAAGGAAAAAGAAGCAGATATTAAGTTATATATAACTTGTAAGAGAAAATAGAAATAATTAACAATGAATAAATTAGCAGATGTCTGAAAAACAGAGCCATACAAAACATTTCTGTTCTCAGCTACTTACAATAGAAAAACGGTTGGAATAGTAATACTATCGTTTTTCTACTGTATTTCTATTGCTTTTCCTTTTTTTTAACTAAACCATTTCAATAATTTTTTAGTTATAAAATATTTTATTTTTCCCCATCTCCCTTCTGGTTTTTTATCGTCATCGTAGTAGCCCTGTCCATATCCGTATCCATATCCATATCCATATCCGTATCCATATCCATATCCATACTTAAACCCGTAAGTTACAGATGTTTTTATTCCATTAATCGCAATGTTTATGCTCTTGATGTCATTATTTTTACACATCTCATCTAATGTTTTTATAGAATTTTTGGTAGAATATGCTTGACGTATAACATAAAGAAAGGTATTTACCTTTTTTGTTAATAATAAAGCATCTGTAACAATTCCAACAGGTGGAGTATCAATTATTACGTAGTCAAATTCCTTTCTTGCTCGGTCAATAAAATCTCCCATTTTTTTAGATTCTATTAACTCAGCTGGGTTTGGAGGGGGTGGACCAGAAATAGCAAGATATAAATTTTTAATCTTTGTTTCTAAGATTGTTTCCTCATAGGTATTTCTTCCTACAAGATAGGGACTTATACCATTCTCATTTTCCATATCAAAGCTTAAATGGATTTTTGGCTTTCTCAAATCAAGTCCAATTAAAAGAACTTTTTTATTAGAAATAGACAGAACCGTTGCAAGGTTAATGGCAACAAATGTTTTACCCTCTCCACTAATTGTAGATGTTACGGCAATAACATTGTTTTCTTTTTCCATTAGAATGTATTGCAAATTAGTTCTCAATGCTCTAAATGTTTCAGAAATAGCGGCTTTTGGGTGGCTATGCACAGGAATAGTTCCTTCCTTTTTGTTGAGTGTGATAGAGCCAATTACAGGAATAGTTGTTAGCCTTTCAACATCTGATTTATCAACTATTTTATTATTAAAAAGTTCTATTAAAACAATAATTAATATTGGAATAATTAGTGCAATTGCTAATATTTTTGTAAAAGAAACTCCACCTTGTCTTCCTTTATGTTGCAAAGTTTCGTGCCTTGCTTTATCTATAATTTTCATATCTGGCTCGTTTGAAGCAAGAGTAATTCCTGCTTCCATTCTTCTCATTAATAGAAAATTATAAAGTTCATTGTTTACTTCAAATTCTCTATCTATATTTAGCATTTGTCTCTCGGCAATAGGAAGTCTGTATATTTCACGGTTTATTTCTTTTATTTTTGCTCTAACATCAGATATAGACTCACCTGTATATTTTATGGTTTGTTCTATGTGCTGAAGTATTGTATTTCTAATACTTTCTATTTCTAAATTAGAGATTGTGTTGGGAGGAATATTTGCTCCATCTCTCACCGAAAATTCTAAAATTTCTTTGGAGTATAGTGCTTCTGATAATTTTTGTAGATAATCTAAGAGGAAAACATCGTTTATTCCTACAACTGTTGGCGACATTATTGCCTCGTTGTCTGGATTCTTTTCTAATTCTTGTAATAAATATTTATAATATTCAAGTTTTAATTCTTGTTGTTTCTTGCTGTTGTCTAATTCTAATACCTGTTCAAGAAGATTCTCCCCTTCTGCACTTATGTTTATAGAATTATTTTGCCTAAAATATTGCAATTTATCTTCAGCCATTTTGAGAGAGTCTGTAAAGTTATCAAGCTGAAAATCAATAAAATCAAGAGTTTTTATTGCTATCATATTTTTCTCTTCAAGTGCTATACGTATATATATTTCTATTAGTTTATTCAAATAGTCAATTTCTTTATCAGGAACAGTTCCAACAGTCCAAAGCCAAAGAATTGTGCTTCCATCTCCCCATGGTTCTACCGAAAGTTTTCCAAGATATTGTTGAGTAATTCCTATCTTATTGTTTTTATAGAAAAAATACTCTCCTCCAAAAACAGAGTTATTAAAATATATAGAATCTTTTAATAATTTAAACTTAAATTGTTGATATTCAAAAGTTTCATTAAAATTTAATTCCTGTTCTATTTCAAACTTTTCAATAAATAAATTATATTTATTCTCATCAATTATTTTTATATCTACCTGCACTCCATTGTATTGGGCATAATTAGAATCTAATTCAATAACAAAAGGACTATTTTTATATAATTCTACTTCTTTTCTAAATTTTCGTTTTTTGAAATAACTAATATCAAAATCAAGCTCATCAAAAACATATTCGTGCATTTGATAAGACTTTAAATAGCCCATTTCATTATTAAGATTGCTTCTACTTCCAAAAAGTTGTAAACCACCAGCAAAATCTTCTGTATTATCTTTTTGAATAAGTAAAGATGTGTGAATACCATAAGTGTTATAAGTGTATCTATTTTTCACATAAGAATAGCTTACAGCAAATATAATTGCTATAAGAAATAAATACCAGTAAGCCAGTCCTTTGAATAGATATTTTTTTACAAGAACAGCTATTTGCTGATTGTTCTCATTTGTTTTAGTGTCCATTTTTACTATTTATCTTAAAGCGAGAAAAAACATTATTGAAGTAACTGCACTCACAGTTGTAGATAAGGCAGAAACAAACATAGCATAATCGGCAAAATTCCTTCTCATTATTTTTGCTCTAACAGGTTCGGCATAAAGTAAATCATTTGGTTGTAGGTAAAGCTCTTCTTTTTCTAAAATATTTCTTTTAGTTAAATCTACTCTGTATGTTCGGTATTTGTTGCCCCGTTTTCTAACAATTAATAAATTTTTTTTATCGCCATAATCTGTAATTCCGCCAGCAGAAGCAATTGCCTCTAATACAGTTAATTTCTCCTGAAAAAAAGTTACTGTTCCTGTGCTTCCAAATTCGCCCATAAAAGTAACATTAAAACTTGTAAGTCTCACATTAACAACGGCATCTTTCAATATTTCATGAGTTCGTGCGTCTATCATTGTTCTAACTTCATTTATTGTTTTCCCCTCAATATGAAAATCGCCCAAAATTGGAACTTGAACATAACCAGTGTCGTTTACTAGATAGCCTGTAAAGAAAAAGTTTTGACTATTACTTGCACCAGCACCATTATTACTGTAACTTGTTGATATTGTTTCAAATAATTCATTAACATCTTTGTTTGTTGTTCTTATTGTGATATATAAATAATCGTAAGGTTGTAATTTATAGTCTGTTGGACTATTAATAAATTCCGTTTCACCATTTCCTTCTTTCTCTCCTGTTTTATCCTGAATATATTTTAAATTTTTACTACAGGAAGATAAAAATATCAAAATAACAGGAATTAAAATCAAAATAAATTTTTTCATATATCTTATAATTTTAGTTTTTTTCAATAATTAATATAAATTTTTGATAGTGATAAATATGTAATGCTATTCTAAAATAAATAACTATCAACGTT
>JAOZQN010000180.1 GCA_029932195.1 Bacteroidales bacterium
TATTTTTAACAATTTATAATTAATTGCTGTCCAACTTTAAGTGGGTAGCCGAAATATAGTAGTTTCCAGATTCTTGACAGATGAATTGAAACCACTCAATGTTTCTTTTTATATCCTTGTTGTATGTGCTACCACAAACATTTAATTGACTATCATATAGAGTTATAATTACATCATCTCTTCCATGTCCTTCTGGTGTACACAAATTAAACATGTAACGATAATCTTTATTTAATACAACAGTCCATTTTGTTTCTCTATTATTTTCAGTTAGTTTAGTATTAAAATCTTGTAAATACAAACATTTACAACATGGAAGACAATAATAAACCACCTGTTGCCTACATTGCGAATTTGCTTTATTACTGAAAATAGTTGTAAAAGCCAAAAATATGATAATTGAAAGGATAAGATTTTTCATAAATAATACTAAATATGTAATTTTTGAGCAATATCAAATTCATAATCTAAATGAAATAGATTTTTGGTAACCCACAAGCGTCTGCAAGACCTTGCGGCGTTTAAAAATAAATAAATATAGCTTATTTTAAAAATTCCATTTAGAGCTATTAATTGTGTCTAAGATATTTCTGATAATTTCTCGTTCGCTAATAAGAATATCAAAAAAGTTGTAACGATTGATAATAACAATTAGCGAGTCCTTTTTTGCAACCAAAATATTAGCAAAATCGTCTATGTTTAAGCCTCTTATAATTATATCATTTTTAGAATAAGATTGTTCGTCTTCAAGTCCTTTGTTAAAAATTAATGCACCTTTCATAACAAACAGAATGTCGTCGGAGTTTTTGTAAGAAAGTTCTATTTCTTCGTCTTTTTTAAGCTCCTTAATCTTAGTGTATTTTGCAATGTTAACAATCAGATTTTCAGGCACGTTGAATAATAATGGATGTCGTTTTATTATTTTCACATTATCTGTAAGCAAACGTCCGTTATTGGATAAAATATTCATTAATTGTTGTTTTTCTTCCGACATATTTGCCAGATAATCAAAGCATTTAATAGGATTTTCGGTGTGGATAATTTTTGCCGCCGTAGAATATATCATTTCGTCGGTATGATATAGTGCTACAAAAATTTCGTCGGGCATTTCGCTACGTCTAATTTTTTCTAATGTTTCGTCTATCTTATCTTTTCGCCAAATTTTAATATCGTTGTAATCTCTTATGGCACTTGCTTTTGAGGTTTTAGAAATGTTTTTTTTGTGTAATTTTCCAAGTAGTTCTATTGCTTTGGTAATTGTCCAAGTATCTAATTTATCGTAGTCTCTAACAACAATTGCTCGCAGTCGTTCTGTAAAATTCATCTTTTTCTGAGGAAATTTATAGTTAAGTCTTTTTATCTTTTGATGGAATGAAATATCATCAAATAAAGGAGTTATAAGTTTTTTAAGGTCTTGACTAAAAAAATTATCTATAATTTCCAATGCAAATATCGTATCTTTTCCTATAATGTTTTTTTGAATAAGAGTGATAATTCTTGGTTCGTATAAAAAACTGAGCAACAGAAATATAAGCTCAGAATTTAGTTCTCTTTCTACGTCTAATGCCAAAAATAATTTAAGAGTATTTTTCTTTGTTTCTATTTCTTCTATTGTAGCAAAAATCCACAAAATATTTTCAACACTATCATCAAGTTTGTCTTTAATTATATCAATATCTTCTTCTCCTGCCTGATATTTGCAAAAATATAACGCCCAAATAACTGAAAGTTGGACTTTGCGTTCTGGATAATTTATTCTTTTAACTAACAGCGTTTTAGCTTGTTTTGTTCCTATTTTTGCATAAATTTCAGTTATTTTTACAAGAATATTTATTTCTGCCTGATTATCAAAATACTCATCTAATATTGGTAATACTCCACTTCCAAAATCCAACAAAATATTACCTACGATATGTTGATATTCAGGGTTCTCAATAAATGAAACTAATTTAGTAATAAGTTTTTTGCTTTTTATTCGGCTACTAAGATTTATTGCCGACATTTTTACTATTTTATCAGTGTCTTCTAATAAAGTTAGAATAACGTCATCATTAGCATTATACTTTCTTTTGTTGATAAATTTAATTAATTTTAATCTATCAGAAGTTTTGTGAGATTTTAAGAGTTTTTCTGCTTCTTCGTCCGTAATTTTCTTAATATCAGAGTAATCTAAATTTTCTTTTGCATGTGCGGCAATTTTTTCCAAGTCTGGTGGAAGTTCTTTATTTTCTATTTTTTCAATTGATTTAGAAAGTCGTTTTCTCCATGTTGGGTCAATATTTTTCAAAATTGCTTTTTGATATTTTGGCTCATCTATAACTTCTAGTAAATTAGACGCATAAGCCTCCAATAATTTAGGATTTGTTTCGGATAATAATATTGTGCTAAAATTTAATGTATCTTTATTTTCATTTTTAAGATTTTTTCTAAGTATTTCACCTCCATACTGATAGCGGTCTGTTCCTCGTCTTTTATCTTTACTTAGGTCTGTTAAAATTTCTTTTATTTTAGTTTTATAAGCCTTGTAAAGTTTTATTGATACAAAAATCCAAAGGAATAAAATTGGCAAAAATAATATTGGGAAGTATTCTAAATAAGACTCTGTACCTTTTATAAGAATTTTGTTTGCGAAAAATAAAAATAGTCCGGCTATTGCAATAGAAAACTGCATAACTACACCAACTTTTGTCTGCACTGCCATTTGTCTTTCTTTTGCAATTGGCTGATAAAGAACATTAAAAGCCGGGTCTTCCAAACCTCTTCTTAATATTCTTTCAAACGATTTTGTGAGAACCATTAATATCAAAAAAAGAGTTCCTGTTCCAATGACAAAACCAGTTATTGATGCTCCAAAAAATAGGAATGCAACAACTATCGGCATAGCGGTAAGCCCTAAACGAACCCCATATTTACTTAATAATCTGCGAGATGAGTAGGAAATTATTAGTTCACCAACTTTTAATGCACCGTAAACAAGCCCCAGAAATTGTGCTACGTCATTTATTTCAGTTTCTTTTATTGAGGAAAGAAATCCAAAGTCAACGATGTATATCATTATTGTGGATAGGGCAGCCGAAATAAATATCCACATAAAATATTTATCTTTTAGAAGAATACTAAAACTAGTATTATCTTTTTTCTTTTTCTTTTTTACTAATTCTACTTCTTTTTTATGCCCTTCTTCTTTTTCTGACTTGGAGTACATAATAAAAAGAATAACAATACTAATAATTAAGCCAGCAAGTCCAACATAAAAATAGTTATACAAAGATCCAATAATTGGGGACATTAAAGGGATTGCAAAATAACTGAGGATTGCTGCAAATACGCCTCCCATATTAAATAGCCCAAAAAGTCTTTTTACTTGTATTAGGTTTAAAAATCTGAGAGACAAACCTCCAGCTTCAATTCCTGATAGTGAAATAAAGGGCCAAGCCCAAATAAATACAAATACACTTAAATATTTAGCGTTAATAGAAAAACCTGAGCCAAGTTGTCCAATTACAGTAATGAGTAACATAAAAAGTAATGCTCCCGAAAACAGCCACTTGCTATTTATTTTTTTCTGTATCCAGGAATAAAAAGAAGTGCTAAGGTATCCCATAATACCCGCAATTATATAGGCATAAGGTAGTTGCTCGCTACCATAATTATCCATGAAAATAGAGTTGGCTGCCACAAAATAAAAGGCAATAAACCAACCAAGAAAAAAACTATGAAAAAAAAGTAGCAAAAAAATTGTTACTTCTTTTTGTTTTAGTTCAAAATTTTTAATTAAAAATGTTGATATCTTTGTCATAAAGAATTAGGGGTAAAATTGTTTAATTGGGCTACTCACGTAAGCTTTAACAGCTTTGGTTAAGTGCCTCTGGCACGTTGGCAAGTGTTGAGAAAGAATTGTTTAACTTTACATGAGTAGCTGTTTTTTGGCTTGCCTAATACAAAAACAGACTTATCAAGCGTCCGCAAAATTACTCATTGTTCATTATTAATTATTCATTAGGGCACTCCTAAAAACCCAAAACTCTGCGTTATACAAAATTATTAAAACACTCATTTACAGGAGTAAACTCAAACTTTAAGAATTTTGAAAGCCTTGATTTTTGAGTTTTTAGGAGTGCCCATTAATTAACAAAGTTTTGTAATCAAATATCATACAAATATAGTTTTTTTATATTTATTTTGAAAAAAAAATGTTTTTTTTTATGAAAATATTTTTTTAAAATCAAATTAAGGTATTTTTGCTAACTTAAAAACTATAAAAAACACATAAAAAATGACTACAATTTCTGAAATATTAAATAAGGAACGTTTCACAAAGGAAGATATTGTAAAACTCCTAAAAACAAAGGGAGAAGAGAGTAAACTACTTCTTGATAAGGCAAGAGAAGTAAAAGTAAAACATATTGGTAACAAGGTGTATTATAGAGGTTTAATTGAATTCTCTAATATTTGTGCAAAAGATTGTTATTATTGCGGAATTAGGCGAAGTAACAAAAACACAAATAGATATGAAATTGGGACGAAAGATATTTTGTTTGCAGCAAAATTTGCTCACGAAAATAGGTATGCTTCGATAGTTTTGCAAGGAGGCGAGCGAACCGACAACGTTTTTATTGAAAATGTTGATAACTTGTTGAAAAAAATAAAAGAGCAAACAAATGGCGAGCTTGGTATAACTATTTCGCTTGGTGAGCAATCGGAGGAGGTTTACAAAAGATGGTTTGACAGCGGAGCACACCGTTTTTTGTTGCGTATAGAAGCCTCAAATAGAGAACTTTACAATAAAATCCATCCAAATAATGATTTGCACAATTTTGATAAAAGATTAGATGCTTTGAAAACTTTACAAAACCTTGGTTATCAGACAGGAACAGGAGGAATGGTAGGTTTGCCTTTTCAAACTTATGAGAACTTGGCAGAAGACTTATTATTCTACAAAAAATTTGATATTGACATGGTTGGAATGGGACCTTATATAGAACATGCAGAAACTCCTATGTATGTGCATAGCAAAGATTTATTGCCTCAAAAAGAAAGGTTTAATATTACTCTTAAAATGATTGCAATATTACGAATAATGATGCCAGATATTAATATTGCCGCTGCAACTGCCTTACAATCAATAGATCCACTTGGCAGAGAGAAGGCTCTAAAAATTGGTGCAAATGTTATTATGCCAAATATTACACCAACTATCCACAGAAAAGAATATCAACTATATGAAAATAAGCCATGTATAGACGAAGGTGCAGACGATTGCACTGGCTGTTTGGAGGCTCGCATATCTCTGGTGGGCGACAAAGTTGGATACGGAGAGTGGGGAGATTCTAAACATTATTTTAACCGAACAAAAAAATAACATTATGAAACTGAAAAAGTCTTTTTTAATAGGAATAATATTTTATTTATTACCAGCAATTCCTTTTTTTGCATACTACATTGACTTTTATTTTGTTCAAGTAAATGAGATGTATTTTTGGAATATTTTTCTGTTAAGTATTGTGCCAACAGCACTTATTGGCATTGTATTTTTTATTATTGGGCTTTTTCAGAAAAACAAGACAAAGAATGATAAAATTATTGGAATTGCAGGGCTAGTTTATGGTATTTTGGTTCTAATAGCTTCTGTAATTGCTTTTTCGTTACTTTTAATTGTTTTACAAATGTGGTAAATTTTGATTTATAAGTAAAACTTTCTATAAATACACAAAAAGTTTTTCTTATAAGTAAAACTTTTTACAATTTTAGTGTATCCTTTTCTTATAAAAAAAATCATATTTTTAATGAATTTATGGCTTTTTGTATTTTATCAAAAGGAATTTTTTGTTTTTTTTCTTAAAAATTGTAGTTTTATAATAAAAATACTAATTTTGAGAGTTATATTGGTTTTTAGTTACTACACAAAGCAAGTAGGTGGACAATTTAAAATGGATAACTGACAATTAGTTTACTCCTGGTTATCAAGTGTAAACCAATCGTAAATCGTAAATTTAAAATTGTCAATCTACTTAACACCGTAACGAATTAAAAAGCTAATAATCAAAAAAATAGAACCAAAAATAATAAAAAATGAGCATAACAATAGCAATAAGCAACCACAAAGGAGGAGTTGGAAAAACTACTACAACTGTAAATCTTGGAGCAGGTTTGGCATTGGAAGGTAAATCTGTGTTACTCATAGATTTAGACCCCCAAGCAAATCTTACACAAAGCTATGGAATATCAAAACCAGATTCAACAATTTACGAAGCTTTAAAAGGGGAAATGGGGGCTGTGCCAATAAATTTGAACAAAAATTTAGACCTAATTCCTTCTACATTAGACCTTGCAGGAGCAGAAATGGAACTAAACGCCGAAGCAGGACGTGAGTATTTATTAGACGAAATAATTGCTCCATTAAAAGAAAAATACGACTATATTTTAATAGATTGTCCTCCCTCGTTAGGATTGCTGACAATCAACGCTTTTACAACTTCAGATGAGGTAATTATTCCTATTCAAGCACATTTTTTGGCAATAAAAGGACTTACCAAAATAATTGAAGTAATAAATAAAGTAAAAAAACGCCTCAACAAAGATTTGGAAATTACAGGAGTAATTGTAACACTGTTTGACAAACGAAAAATACTTCACCGAGATGTTGTAGAAACCATAATAACTTATTTCCAAGAAAAAGTTTATAAAAGTAAAATTAGACAAAATATAGCCCTTGCCGAAGCTCCAATGTCGGGAACAGATATTTTTAGATACGAAAAAAAATCGCATGGAGCAACAGATTATTTAGCTCTATGTAAGGAATTTATAAAAAAACATTAAGTCGTCGTGTTTTTGAGTTATTGTGTTTTTGAGTTATCGTGTTTTTGAGTTATCGTGTTGTGAGTTCGCAAAGCGAATAAATAATAACACGACAACTCAAAACTCAAAAACACGATAATTCAAAAACACGACAACACGACAACTCAAAAACACGACAACTCAAAACTCAAAAACACGACAACACGACAACTCAAAAACACGACAACTCAAAACTCAAAAACACGACAACACGACAACTCAAAAACTCAAAAACACGACAACTCAAAAACACGACAACTCAAAAACTCAAATGGCAAAGAAAAATTTTAAAAAAGGATTAAATATCTTGATTGAGGAAAATATTGATGATATAAATGAGATGTTTTCTACAAAAAAAAAGGACGTTGAAATTGATAAAAAAATTGTAGAACAAATTGATATTGAAGACATTACAGATGAGAAGTTAAAATGGATGCTTATAAAAATTAGCCGTCTTGAAAAAGAGCTATCTTTATGGCGTTCTGGAAGGCTTACATTAGAAAATTTTAAAGAATCGCTAAAAAAATCTGGGCTTAGATACGATAAAAATAACAATGTGTTTAAAATTAGAAAAAGAAATTAATTGCTACAGCAACAACTTATAACACAAAAATTAATAAAAAAAGGTGAAACCTTTCGGTCTCACCCTCCTAACATAAACTAATTAAAATTATTTTGTAGGACTGTCAGTTTTAAAACTAATAGTTAGGCTATTGATTGAACTTGGGTTGTAAGGAGTTAGTGCTTTAATATTCTCTTCAAGTTGCGAATATTGGTTGTTTGGAGCAATTTCTGCTACCACAAATCCACCACTGCTAAAAAATCCAGGAGCTTGCATATTTTGTAAATAATCGTCTAATATGTCTTGTGGGATAGTTTCACCATTTGTTTCATTAAAATACCAGTCAGAAATATATTTAGAAAATACATTAAATATTGAATAATCTCCTAAAAGAATGTTTCTTGTGGTTGCATCTAAGTTACTCATTGGTAAGCCAACTTCTGCTACTGCAATATTAAGAACATCGTCTCCTGATGCTACAAATGCCCAGTTAAACCCTTGATCTTCTTGGTTAAAAAATGTTGCATTTGGGTGATTAGAATTTCCGTAAACATCTACAATATCTCCGTTTTTACCAACAAACATTTTAAGAGTATTAACTGCATAAGGCTCAAGAGTTGCATCTCCTGTTGGAAGGTCAACTATAGAAACAATCATGTGTTTTTCGTATCCCATTTCACCAGCTTCGCTGTAGTCAATTCTAAAAGTTGCTACTGTCCAAGGATCTGTGTCTAAAGTATTTAGATTTGTTGGTTTTAATAATGCAATACCTTTTACTGGATCCGAATTCCAAAATATTTGCATACCAATTCCTCCGTCAGCATTTCCTTCCGAGTCTGCATCAGTCATTGTAAGTTGGTATTCCCATTCTACACCATCAAAAGTAGAATTTTCTACAACTACCAAGTTTTTTGTTTTTCCATCATCTTCTCCTTCAAACGAAAGTTCCATTGCTTTGTTGAGACCGTGTTGTCCAATGGCAGTCATTATTGCTTGAACTATGTCTGCTGCTCCTTCTCCAATATTGATAAAAGTTCTTAGGTGTTCGTAAATTTCGCCACCCGACATAGTATCGCCTTGTGCAGATTTTTGTGTAGTAGGAACATCGCTAATAGAACTTGGAATATCTACTTTAAAACTTGTTGGAACAATATTTTTATCATCGTTATTATTTTCTTTCTGACAACTTGCAAACACAAAAAGTATTGCTAACATTCCTGGTAAAATCCATTTTAAATTTTTCATGATTAATTTAATTTTAAGGTTATTATTTAGATTAATTTTCAATTATCAATATTAATAATTGCTTTCATGTTTAATACACAGCCCCCTTATTTTACCCTGACTATTTTTTTTGTTTTTTTTAAATTTATTTTTAACTTATTGATTTTAAGGGATATAAAACTTATTTTTTTTATTAATTAGATTGTTTTTCTTTTTTCAGGAAGTAAAATATAGCGATTTTCATAGATTTATTTCAATAATGTTAGTTTATTTCCTTTTTTCAAAAACAATGTATAATAAATGGAAAAATCTATATTTTTATGGTAGATTTTTCCAAATAATAATCAACTAGTTATTTTATAATTGTTTCATTTTAAATTATTTATATTTTATTTTATGATTTTAAACTAATCTTTTTTTTAGAATTTAACAGCGTTTTTAAACTACAATTTTGACTAATTTTAAAATATATTTACAATACCAAATCTTATTTTTTTTATAAATTAAATTAGAATATCTTTGTCTCAAATAATTAAAAAAATAAGTTTGCTGCTAGAAGTTTACCGACTTTTACGGATACTTGTGATTGTTCTGGCTCACCAAGTTGGACATATTACTTCCTCTGGTATTTAAAAATTTGGAAAGAAGATGAAACATCAAATGTAATTGAAAATAAATAGAATCTGTAACATAATAAAATTCAGATTTTCTTGAATAATTAATAATAAACTAAAAAAAAATGAAAATTTTACAAATAAATTCGTGGCAAGATATTGAAAAATATTTTATTAGCCTCAAAGATAAAGAAATAAAATCAAGCTCTGATTTGGAAAAATGGTTGCAAGACCGTAGCGAATTAGAGTCTGTTTTGGAAGAAAATTTGGCTTGGCGATATATTAAAATGACTTGCGACACAACTGATAATGAGCTATCTAAAAGCTACGAAAAATTTGTTACCGAAATTGAGCCAAAAATAAATGAATATTCAGATATTTTGAATAAAAAATTTATTGAGAGCGAATTTTTAAACAAATTAGACCAGAAAAAATATTTTACACTTATCCGTTCCAAAAAGAAAGAGATTGAGATTTTTAGAGAAAAAAACATCCCAATTATTGCTGAATTACAGACAATTGAGCAAGAATACGGAAAAATTAGCGGAGCAATGTCTGTGAAATACGAAGGCAAAGAACAAACTATGCAACAGGCTGCTAACTATCTAAAAAACACCAATAGAGAAATTAGAGAAGAGGTTTATAGATTAATAAACGAGAGACGAATTAAAGACGTAGAAAAATTAAATTCTATTTTCACAAAACTTGTAGAAAAGCGAAATAAAATATCAGAAAATGCTGATTATAGAGATTATAGAGACTATAAATTTGACGCAATGGGACGTTTTGACTATGCTCCATTAGATTGTTTTGATTTTCATAAATCTATTGAAAATACAGTAAATCCGCTTGTTAATGAAATACTTACCGAACATAAAAAAAAGCTGAAATTAGACAAGCTAAAACCTTGGGATTTGGCAGTTGATTCTAATCTTAAACCACCTATAAAAGTCTTTAAATCAAGCGAAGAGCTTATTGAAAAAACGATAAAATGTTTTTCGGAAATTCGTCCAAAATATGGCGAATTCATTAGCATTATGCAAAAAAACGGTTATCTTGACCTTAATTCTCGCAAAGGAAAAGCTCCAGGAGGCTACAATTATCCTCTCTACGAAAGCAATATTCCATTCATTTTTATGAATGCCACAGGCAACGTAAGAGATTTAACCACAATGGTTCACGAGGGAGGACATGCAATTCACTCTTTTTTGGCAAAAGATTTGCAACTGGTTGATTTTAAAAGCACTCCATCGGAAGTTGCAGAACTCGCATCAATGAGTATGGAGCTAATTTCTATGGAACATTGGGACATATTTTTTGATGATAAAAAAGAACTACAACGTGCTAAATATCAGCAGTTAGAGGACGTAATAAAAGTCCTTCCTTGGATTGCTACGGTAGATAAATTTCAGCATTGGATTTATACCAATCCTACTCATTCGGAGCGAGATAGAACTGATTATTGGATAAAAGTTGCCAAGCAATTTAGTAGCAAAATTATTGACTGGGAAACTTGCGAGTGGTATTTTGCAAATTCGTGGCAAAAACAACTTCATATTTTTGAAGTGCCATTTTATTACATAGAGTATGGTTTTGCCCAACTTGGTGCAATTGCCATCTGGAAAAATTACAAAGAAAATCCAGAAAAAACTCTCAACGAATATGAAAATGCGTTAAAATTAGGCTATTCTAAAACTATCCCCGAAATTTACGAAACAGCAGGCATAAAATTTGATTTTTCGGAAAAATATATCGGAGAGCTAATGCAATTTGTGAAAGAGGAAATGGATAAGTTAAAATAGTTTTTAATTTTGAGTCTTGAGTTTTTAGTCTAACTACAGACCTCAAAAAGTTGGTTTGTAAAATTGGACATTTTTAATGTAGTAATCAA
>JAOZQN010000775.1 GCA_029932195.1 Bacteroidales bacterium
TTTTTTAACTTCTTGATATTTAAGATGTTATAAACTCCGAAACTTCAGTTAATTATTTTCTATGAACAAAATATCTAATAAAATATTTATAATTGTATTTCTTGCACTTATAGTAAGTTTTGTCTTGTCCTTGTTCTTTCAAATTAGTTCGTATAAGCACGAACTTGACTTAATTTCAAAAAACAGTTTAGATATTGCAGAAAAATCATTTAATGACATATTAACAAGTGAAACAAAAAAACTTTCGTTAACTCTTGATTTTTTACTTGATGATAAAACAGCTAAAAAGCATTTTGTGAAAAAAGATATTGATAGCTTATACAACTATTCCAAGCCAATATTTGAAAAATTTAAGAATAAATATAGTATAACACATTTCTATTTTATTATGCCGAAACCCGAAAAAACTTGTTTTTTGCGAGTTCATAATCGTCCTAAAAATGGTGATGTGATTACACGATTTACTTATGAAAACTCTGTTGCAACAAAAAAAACAGCAACAGGATTGGAACTCGGAAAAACAGCATTTGCCCTCAGAGTTGTTCGCCCATATTATAGCAACGATAGCCTTATTGGATACATGGAAGTAGGACAAGAAATTGACCACTTTTTTGAACTAATAAATTCAAATACAGGAGATAATTTTATTGTTACGGTAGATAAAAATTTCTTAAATCAAGAAAAATGGAACACTGCTAAAAAAGATAATCTTCAAATGTCGTCGTGGGACGATATGGAAAATGAAGTTATTTTAACTAAAACATCTGATGATATTTCGCTGTCAAGCGTTAATTTACATAATATTCCAAACAAAAGCACAATAATTAATAAACAATTTAAGATAAATGATAAGGTTTATATTTTAGGACAATTTCCTCTTACTGATGCTGGAAATAGAAATGTTGGTGCAATTTATTTTACTCACGAAATTACTGATATTTACAAAGAATTAAAAGCTAATATATTAAAAATGTCTCTCATTTTTTTAATTTTATCTATTATTTTTGGATTATTTACAGTTCTTTTTATCAAAAAATTTATTACAAAACCAATAGATATTGCAGTAGATGCAGTAAAAAAAATATCTAATAAACAGATAAATTTTCAAATAAAAGAAAGCAGAAAAGATGAGATAGGAGATCTTTATACATCTATAAATGAGATAAGTAAGAGTTTTTTAGAAATAATAACAAATATCAACAGTACAGCAATTACTGTTTTAGATGCAAGTAATCAATTAAACATGTCTTCGCAACAAATTTCGGAACGAGCCAACGACCAGGCAGCTACAACAGAGGAAGTTGCAAGCTCTATGGAGCAAATGATTGCAACTATTAATTCAAATACTTCAAATGCTGAATTTACCAGAGAGTCATCTACAAAATCGGCAAATGAAATGAGAGAAAGTGAAAAAACTTTTATGGAAACAATTAACTCTGTTTCCGAAATTAGCGAAAAAATATCAATAATAACAGAAATTGCAGATAAAACAGATATTTTGTCAATAAATGCAGCAATAGAAGCAGCAAGAGCAGGAGAAGTAGGAAAAGGATTTGCCGTTGTTGCCCAAGAAATTAGAAAGCTTGCCGATAAAACAAAAAATGCGTCAGATGACATAAATAAATTATCAAAGAACGGACAAGAAATATCAAAAATAGCAGGAAAAAAACTCACAAAAACAATTCCCGAAATAATAAAAAATGCTGAGTTGGTAAATAATATTGTTTTGGCAAGTAAGGAACAACAAAGTGGAGTTGAATCTATAAATATTTCGATACAACAACTTACCGATTTAGCAAACGAAAATTCAGCTTCGTCAGAAGAAATGTCAGCTTCGGCAGAAGAGTTATCTGCACAAGCAGAGCAACTGAAAAATTTAATTTCACTTTTTAAAGTTGAAGAAGAGTAATTTTTTGGCGTTTTTCACGGGTGTCAAATTCAAGGCTTTTTTTATATTTTAGAATTGAAGTTTACAGTTGTAAATGAGCATTTTAAAATATAAAAAGTAACGACGAAGTTGGCACTCGTGAAAAACGCCAATTTTTTAATGAATAATTAGGTTTCGCCTATTATATAAGTTGCATTGCAAAATTATTCATTATTCGTTGTTTTTTTCTAGTATTCAGTAAATTATAAAAATTATTGATTTTAATTTAAAAAAATAATTACTTACAATTGGATTTTTTTACTTTTTTTTTTACTTTTACAAAAAATAAAGAATAATTTTTGACACACTTCTGTAACACGGAAATAATAAGAGTGTGTAACATATTGGGGGAGTTTAGCTTTTAGCAGTTGGCGATTGGCTTTTGGCTTCGCAAAGCGAAAAAGATTAGAGTGTGTATACTGAAAAAGGTTTATTTGTTTATTAGGTTGTATATTAATTGATTACAAAATGTAAAAAATAAAGATTTTAACCTAATTCAGTATAACATCTCATGGGGCTATTGCTATTGGCTTATTTTTTATCGCTTTGCGAAGCCAAAAGCTAAAAGCCAACTACCAAAAGCCAACTACCAAAAGCCCCCAATATGTTACACAC
>JAOZQN010000776.1 GCA_029932195.1 Bacteroidales bacterium
CTTTGATAGTCAGGCGTTTTGCTTTAATTTTGATTGTTTATTTTAGAGGTCTGTATTAAGGTATCAAGTCCAAATGTAGTTTTTAATTCCGAAGGAACTCAAAATATTGAAGTTAATTTATTCAACTATGGAATAACAACTTTAACTTCTGCAACAATAAAATGGAAAGTAAACGATGGAACTGTAAATACTTATAATTGGACTGGTTCACTTGCACAAGCAACTGTTGCCGAAGCTGTAAACATAGGTTCTTTTGATTTTTCGGGAGAAAACTTTTTTACAATAGAAATTTGGACTGAACTACCAAACGGAAATTCTGATGAAAACACTAATAATGACTTACTTGCATCAAAACACACAATTAATCAATACTGCACTTCAAATATTGTTTATGATGAATGGACTTGGTTTAATGATGTAGTAATCGGTAATATAATTCATCTAAATTGCAATAAGGCAGAACATTACAATGTTACAGATTATTCTACATATTTTCAAGAAAATTACGCTTCTGGTTCAAATTTGAATTACGATTGCTTTGTAGGAAACGCTGGTTATGTTGCTTTTTGGATTGATTTAAACGATGACAACGATTTTGAAGATGCTGACGAATATCTTGGAACTTCTGCACATTTTGCTTACAACGAAAACTTAACAGGAACAATAACGATACCCGAAACTGCTCCCGAAGGAATGCACAAATTAAGAATTAGATTTATAGCAGGAAACACAGCACCTGCACAAGGCGATGCTTGCACACCTTTAAGCACTTTTTCTTATGAAGGAGATTGTCATCAATATGCAATAAATGTTTATAATCCGAATACTCCGCCACCATGTGCTTCTAATCCTATACCAGCAAACAGTTCGGTAGATGTTGTTTTAAATGAAATATTAGAATGGAGTAGCACAGATGCCACAAATTTTGATGTTTATTTCGGAACTACTGCAACACCAATTTTTGTTCAAAATCAAGCCGAAAATTCATACAATCCTGGGCTTCTTGACCAAAACACTCAATATTATTGGAAAATAATTGCTAAAAATGACTTTGGCAATGCAACTGGTTGCGAAATTTGGTCGTTTACAACAGGCGAAGATTCAGAATACTGCATTCCGAGAGCAAGCGACTGCGAAGAATGGGGAGACCATATTGATGATTTTTACATGCTTGATTTAATTCACGAAAATACAGGTTGTGCTGGCATGTCTGGATACGGTGATTATACCGAAACAGAATTTACAACCGATTTAATTCAGGGTTCAAATGTAACTTGGGCTTCAAATTATAGCACTTCTGATGCACTCGCAATTTGGATAGATTTTAACGATGATGGTATTTTTAACGAAACCAATGAATTTGTTTATCATACCGAAGTAGAATTTGTGAACGAGCATATAGATACAGATAATTTCAATTTACCACAAGACGCACCATTCGGAACACACAGAATGCGTGTAAGATGTGGTTATTACGGACACTTATTACCCGACTACGAATTTTCAGGAGACCAAGCCTGTGCATCAATAGGTTATAGCGAAACTCACGATTATAATATTACAATTATTGATGCTACCGAAGCTCCTCAATGTGCTGAAAATCCAAACCCTGAAAACGGTGCTGTAAATCAATACCTAAACCCAGAACTTACTTGGTCGGCAAATCAAGCGTTGAGTTATGATGTATATTTTGGAACTACAACCCTTGAATATATAGGTGAAGTTACTAACGCATCTTATTCTCCTGAAATTCTTGATGCAGATACAGAATATCAATGGAAAATAGTTCCAAAAAATAGTATAGGAGAAGCAACTGGTTGTGATATTTGGACTTTTACAACAGGAGAAAATCTAAATTACTGCACCGATTATTTATATGTCGGCGATGCTTATGGTTCTCCTTGTAGCTGGGGCGATGAAATTACTGACTTTTCAGTTAGCAATTTAGAAATGTTAGATTTTGTATGTGGAGAAACCAACGGAGTAAATGACTACACATATTTAACGGGTGATTTTGAGCAAGGTGCAAATTATACCTGGAATGCAACAATAGGTTTGGCAAATGTAAATCATATTGCAATATGGTTAGATGTAAACAACAACGGAGTTTTTGCAGAAGATGAATTAGTATATAACTCAACCGAACATTTTCCTGCTTATGAATGTTCAGGAAATATGATTATTCCGGCAAACACACCGTTAGGAGAACATAGATTTAGAGTAAGACTAAAAAATGGTGAAGCTTTTGAAGCTGGTGATGCCTGCACTGTTTTTACGTATGGACAAGCTTATGATTTTACTGCAAATATTACGGAAACAACAACCGCACCAGAATGTGCTGTAAACCCAATACCGGCAGATAATGCAACAGAACAACAATTAAATTTATTACCACTTGGCTGGAATTGTAATTATGCCACAGAATACGATGTGTATTTTGGCACAACTTCTACACCACCACTCGTTAGTGCAGGACAACCTTTACCTACTTAGTGTCTGGACGGAAATAGATAACAATTTATATATCAAATAAATACAAG
>JAOZQN010000181.1 GCA_029932195.1 Bacteroidales bacterium
AACATTATATACGTAATAATCAATTAATTATAAACTCCGAAACTTCAGTTAATAATCTATAAAAATATGATAAGTAATTGCGAATTTAACGGTATAAAATTATACGGAAAAGTAGAAGTAGTAACATCTTTTGCAGATATAAAAGTTCAAGTGGTGGATTCATTTCCCGATTTGAAGGTAAAAAAAGTAACATCTTTTGCCGATAGTTGTGGAGAATGGGAATTTGTTAATTCTTTTCCAGACTTCAAAATAGAATATGTGGATTCATTTCCTGATATAAAAATACAATTCGTAGATTCATTTCCTGGAATGTAAAAAATAGAATATTGATGTGTGTTGGTTATTGGTTTATAAAATATTATACTGAGATGAATTAGGTTATCGGATTTTTTGCCTCAGTCAGGTGTTTTTCACCTGACTGCATTTACACACATTTATTTGTGGGGTCTGCGTGCAGGTGAAAAACACCTGCACGAGGCAAATACAAATTTGATTTTTTGAAATCCGAAGACCTAATTCACTATAATATAATTTATCAATAAACCACTAAACGACTAAACCAATAAACCAATTTATGACAAAAATAGGTGTAATATCTGATACTCATGGTTTTTTGAGTAAAAAAGTGCTTGATTTTTTCGCAAACTGCGATGAGATTTGGCATGCTGGCGATATTGGCGATATAAAAATTGCCGATAAACTTGCAAGTTTAAAACCACTAAAAGCTGTTTATGGAAATATAGATGGCACAGAAGTAAGAGCAGTTTATAAAAAAAATAACCGCTTCAAATGTGAGAACTTAGATGTTTGGATAACCCATATTGGTGGCTATCCGGGGAGATACGATTATTCTATTAGAGCAGAAATTTACAAAAATCCACCAGATATTTTTGTCTGCGGACATTCTCATATTTTAAAAGTAATCAACGACAAAAAAATTGATTGCCTACACATAAATCCTGGTGCCGCAGGAAATTCAGGTATGCACAAAGTAAAAACAGCAATCCGTTTTGATATTGATAAAAAAGACATCAAAAATATGGAAATACTGGAAATTGAAAGATAGTCTAATTGGTTGTTAGTTTTTTAGTCCTTATTTGCAACGCTTTGCGTAACCAATAACCAACAACTAACAACCAATTAAAGTTTTACGATAAGTGAAATTATAAAGGCAACATCTTCTTCGTCTATATCAGTAGAAGGTGGTGTGCTAACATACTCATATTCAAAGCTAATATCCAGAAAAAGAACATTTGTAAGTTTGTTGGATATAGATGTTTTACTTTCTACAATATAATCACTAAAATCCTTTGTATTAGGCTGGTAAAAGGTATAATGCTCAAAAAAAGTATTTGGTCCAAGTTGATATTTTACCTTAGGACGAAATGACAGTCTAATTTTTTCTGCGTCATCTTTTTTCACATCGTTTGGGTCTTTTGGAATCGTATATTTTTCTATGCTATACACTCCCGCCATACTTAGTGAATAAATATAATTTGGTCGTTCAAAAGTAAACTTTGAACCAGCTATACCTGTTATTTTCAGGTCGTAGCCTTTGTAAATATTATTGTAAGCACTAAAAGCAATAAATGGCGAAATAATAGAATATGGTCGCCAATCAAATTTTGCAATAGATGAAAATTCACGATTATTTTCTACATTATTGTTCATTCCATAAATTGTTTTGTAGTTTGTAGAAAACTCAAAAGTGCTATCCTTATGGCTAACTTTACCAATAGAACGTAAATCAGTTTTATTTATATTACCCTTATAATAAGAACCTCCAAGTTTAAATTCGCCAGACCATTTGTCTTTTTGTGCAAAAATAAAAGTGCTTGAAATTAAAAATATTATTATTAAAAAACTTGTTTTTTTCATTTTAAAATTTATTTGATACAGTTAATTCACGGGGTGATTTTAAATCACCCCGTGAATATTTAGGAGCGTCATTTAGCAAAAAACTTTTTTTATTTGAATATTTAGGAGCACCCTTTAGCAAAAAACTTTATTTATTGTTTCCCAAATTCCATCAGATATTTTTTTATAAATTCGTTAAGGTCTCCGTCTAAAACAGCCATTACATTTCCTGTTTGATGATTAGTTCTTAGGTCTTT
This sequence comes from Bacteroidales bacterium, assembly GCA_029932195.1. Classification (GTDB taxonomy): domain Bacteria; phylum Bacteroidota; class Bacteroidia; order Bacteroidales; family JAOZQN01; genus JAOZQN01. The sequence continues at coordinate 2,115 of JAOZQN010000181.1, forward strand.
AACCATTTTATAAGGATGTAAAACATAACTTCTTATTTGCGACCCCCATTCTATTTTCTTTTTAGAACTTTCAATTTTATTTTGTTTTTCCATTTTTTTACGAAGTTCTAATTCATATAAATGTGATTTCAAAATTCTAATTGCATTTTCTTTATTTCTGTGCTGCGAACGAGTTTCTGTATTCTCAACAACTATTCCACTTGGTTCGTGTCGTAGTCGCACACCAGTTTCAATCTTATTAACTCCCTGACCACCAGCACCTCCCGACCGAAATGTATCCCAACTTAAATCTCCTGAATTTACTTCAATCTTAATGCTATCATCAATAACTGGGGCAACAAATACGGAGGCAAATGTTGTTTGTCGTTTTCCTTGTGCGTTGAACGGTGAAATTCTCACTAAACGATGCACACCATTTTCGCTTTTCAAAAAGCCATAAGCATAATCACCTGAAAATTCAAGAGTTACACTTTTTATGCCCGCACCATCTCCTGCCTGATAGGCAAGTTCTTTAACTTTGAAACCATTTTTTTCGCCATATTTGATATACATTCGCATAAGCATTTCTGCCCAGTCGAGGCTTTCTGTGCCACCTGCTCCCGAATTTATTTTCACAATTGCTCCAAGCTCATCTTCCTCTTTACGAAGCATATTTTTTGATTCCAACTCTTCTACTAAATCTAAACTTTTAGTAAATTGTTCATCTATCTCAGTCTCGGATGCTTCTTCTGCTTCAAAAAACTCAAATAAAGTTTCTAAATCCTCAATACTTTGGTTTGTATTGCTGTATTGGTCAATCCATTTTTTTAGCGAGCTAATTAACTTTAATTGTTTTTCTGCCTCCTTTGGATTGTTCCAAAAAACATCTATATGTGTTTTTTTTTCTTCTTCTTTTACTGTATTTATTTTCGTATCTATGTCAAAGATACCTCCTTAACGCATCAATGCGTTCTCGGAGTTTTTTTACTTGGTCTTGGTTTGTCATTTTATATTTATATTTTCATTTTTTTTATGCTATATTCACAGGGTGATTTTAAATCACCCTGTGAATATTTTTCACAAAAATATTTTTAATTTATAATATTTTAAGCTAAAAAGTGTTTTAATAATAAAGTCCAAAGTTACAAAAAAAGTTAATAAAAACAATTCTAAATTTTCTAATTTTCATATTATGTTTACACGAAATTCAATTATTCTTTTTCTAATATTGGTTAGTTTTTCAGCTTTTGCACAAGATGACAATATTCAAATTATTGATAATAAGCAAGATTCAATCAAAAACTTGATGCAAAAAATAATTACGATAAAAAACACCAACGAGAAATTGAAATACGGCGATACTATTGCAAATATTTTTAAGTCTGCATTAGAACAAGAGGGGAGCTGGGATTATCAATTTGATTCTCTAAAAACCAGTATATCTATCTTAAAATCAGATGATAATAAAGTAAAAATATATACATGGAGTATCTTTTTTGATGATAGAACTTTTAAATATTATGGTTTTGTGCAAACAAAAAATAGCGAAATTTCGGTGTTTTTTTTAGATGATAAATCTGATGAAATAAAAAATGTGGAGAATAAAAACTTAGACCATAATGAATGGTTTGGGGCTATTTATTATAAAATATTAAAAGTAAAAAATGGCAAAAATACAAGTTATACACTTCTCGGTTGGGACGGAAATAATAATTTGAGTCAGAAAAAAATAATTGAAGGACTTAGTTTTTCTAAAAAAGGAGAACCACAATTTGGCTCATCATTTGAGATCGACAAAAAGCGAACTAATCGTGTAATTTTTGAATATAACAAACAGGCTAATATGATTTTAAGATATGATGATAAATATAAAATGATAATTTTTGACCACCTCTCACCTGCTGAATATAAATACACTGGTTTGCCACAATATTATGGACCAGATTTTTCCTACGATGCACTATTCTATGAAAAAGGAAAATGGAACTATTTATCTGATGTAGATGTGAGAAATCCTGAAAAAAAGAAAAAAGCTGAAAAGAAAAAATTAAGATACGGGTTTTAAATCAAAACATTGTAGAGACGTGCCATGTGGCACGTCTTTTTTATGAAAAAAAATTGATGTATTTAAAACATGTCATGTGGCACGTCTTTTTATGTTTTTAGGACGGGACAGGTAATTATTTATCTAAAATTATCTTTTTTGAAAGTCTTTTAAATTCCATTTTAAGTCCCACATAAGATAAAATCCAACATATAATTGTTGCTCCAATTAAATAAATAATACCCTCAGCATCAAGGTCGGGGACAATAAATATTAATACAACAAAAGCAATTCCTACCAATAAATAGGCAATTCCAAGAAAAGAAACCAAACCTTTTGGCATCCACTTGTAAAAATTAATTTCTACACCAGTTGCTGCTGCCAGTAACAAAATCAATAATACTACCAAAGAAATAGCGAGAACTATTACACCTGGGATAAACCAAATAAAAAAATTCTGAATCATTAAACCTATAACTCCCCACGTAGCAGATGCTTTATTTCCTTTTGATACCTTAGAGATTTTTTGCTCCATATTTTTACGACTATTTATTTATTGTATATCACTAACAACCAGATGATTGTGAGTAGTGAGTTTTGCAAAGTTATTCACTTTCTCTTATTATTCCAAATTAAAGCCAGCGCTTTTTTGTAAAATAAATTTTATTTCACAACTTTTCATCATATCGTATTTGCCAATAGTTTTAGACGTGCCACATGGCACGTCTAAACGTATTTTATAAATAATTAAAATTATTTTACGCAAATAATTTACTTTTTGTAAAAAATATTGTATATTATTATAGTTGTTTAAATTTATTGCACTATATTTGCATTGTAAAAAGAGAATAATTTATATTCTAGAATATAAAATAATTTGGCGTTTTTCACGAGTGTCAAGTTCAAGGCTTTTTTGAAATTTTATAATTGAGTCCACTCCGAGAAGTCTATTTTTGTCAAAATCAAGGCGGATATGAATTTTACAAACACAATGAGCATGTCTCATTGCACTTGTTGTAAATGAGTATTTTAAAATTTGCATCCAACACTGAGTTTGGCAAAAAGATGTTTTTCGGAGTGGACTCATAATTGAAGTTTGCCTCTGTAAATGAGCATTTTAAAATTTTAAAAGTAACATGTCGTTAGGCACTTGGCACTCGTGAAAAACGCCAATATTTTTTAATATTTAAGTAGTTATACAAAAGTTTATTAGCAATGAAAAAAATATTCATTGTTCATTATTCATTATTCATTTATTTAAATGCAGCACTCTATTCTAATAGCCGACGACGAAAAAGTCTCTTTACATCTAATTGTAAATTACTTAAAACGCTCGGATAAAAAATTCATAATTTACAAGGCAAACAACGGTAAAGAAGCCGTTAAAATGGCACGAAACTATATCCCAGATATTATTTTGATGGACTGGAGTATGCCTATTATGAACGGAACAGAGGCAATAAAAATACTAAAAGATGATTATAGAACTAAAAATATTCCTATAATATTGCAAACCAGTGTTAGTAATTCTGCTTTTTTAAAAGAAGCATTAGCAGCTGGAGCAGTAGATTTTATCCGAAAACCATTTGAGAAAATAGAATTAATGACAAGGATAAATTCTGCTCTTTTGTTACATCATTCCATAAAAGAGGCTGAGTTTAATAAGAAAAAAGTTGATACTCATACAGATGAGTTGAACAAACTCACCTTAATAATTAAGCAAACAGATAATTCCGTTATAGTAATGAGTCCCACTGGCGATATTGAATGGGCAAATAATGGTTTTTCTAAATTATATGGATTAACTTTACCTGAATTTATAGAAAAATATGATATAAACCTATTAAAAGCAACATCTCATAAAGAGCTGATAGAAAGGAAGTTTGAGAAATTACTTGAGACAAAAAAATCTGTTACTTATGTTACACATTGTCGTAAAGGTGGTTGCGAAGGGAAATGGATACAAACAACTCTTACTCCAGTATTTGATGGAGATCAGATTGAAAAAATAGTAGCAATAGAAGCAGATATTACAAAAGCAAAACAAAACGAGCTTATTCTGATAAATAAAAATAAGGAGATGAAACAGCTTACAGAAGAGCTGTTTACCACAAATAAAGAACTTGAAAAGCAAAAAAATATAATTTTAGAAGAGCGAGATAAAACAAATGAATTATTATCAAATATTCTTCCGCATCATATTGCGGCTCAGCTAAAATCTATTGGATATGCAAGACCACGAAATTATCGGCGTTCTACTATTATGTTCACTGATTTTAAGGGTTTTACACGTTCTTGTGAAAACCTCACTCCCGACCAAATTGTAAATTTTTTGCACGAATTTTTTATAGCATTTGATGAGATTGTAACAGACCATTTTATTGAAAAAATCAAAACCATTGGAGATGCTTATATGTGTGCCGGTGGGCTTCCACTTCGTAACCGAAGTAATCCTTTCGATGTTGTTATTGCAGGACTTAAAATTCAGCATTTTATGAAAAATCGTAAAGAACTGAAGCCAGAAGCAAATCTGCCAGACTGGAACTTGAGACTTGGAATACACACCGGACCTGTTGTTGCAGGAGTTGTGGGGAAAATAAAATTTGCCTACGATATTTGGGGAGACAGTGTTAATATTGCTTCTCGTATGGAGTCGTCTGGAGAAGTAGGACGTGTAAATATTTCAGGATCAACTTATAAGTATATTAAAAACTTTTTTGATTGTGAATACAGAGGAGAAATAGAAATAAAAAATAGAGGGAAGATTAATATGTATTTTGTAAATGGAATAAAAGAAGAATATTCAGAAGACGATTCAAAAGTTATTCCAAATGAAGAGTTTAGAAAGCATTTAAACAGCCTTTAAAATGGTTTTTAGTTTTTTTAGGTTTAGTTTTTAATAGCTTAAGTAGTCATGCTTAAGTTTTTCCGTATTTTTATTTTTACAACATATTTATTTTCAGTAAATTACTTTTAACTTTATACTTACACCTGAGAATTATAGCGGTTCACGTAAAGTGAACCGCTAATTTTTTAACTAATTTTTAATCAATTTTTGAATATTGTTTGAATAATCTGTTTTTATGCTAATAAAATAAATTCCAGATTTGTAATTTTCAAGATTCAAATTATTTGAAAAATTACCTGCCTTTTTATAATTTTGCTCAACAGTTTCTATTTTATTTCCAACAATATCATAAATTACAATTTCTACATTTGTCGATTCTCTCAAATTATATTCAAAAACAGTGTTTCCATTTGTTGGATTAGGAAATAAATTTGTCTCAATATTATCTAAATTAGAAATACCTTCAATAATATCTCCAACTATTAAAACATTATCTACCTTCCACGATGTGCTTGAAGCAGCCCCAGTTCCTGAAGAGGTATAATGATATGCCAAATACACACTTGCACCAGAAATTTCAGATAGATTTACGTCTCCAGAAGAAGTAAATACAGGAGTGTTAATTGTTTGATATTCATAAGTTAAATTTGTCCAAGTAGCACTCTCTGGGTTGCCAGTTCCTGTATAATCTGTAGAGTATTTCAATTTCATTTCAGGACTTGTAATTCCATCATCATCATATTCGTTGTAAGAGTCAAAAGTCAATATTTCATTTTCATAAGAATCTAAATCGATTGAAGAAGAGATTAACCAATCATCACAAGCTACATCGCTTCCATAAGCATTTACTTCCATCGCCTCACTTTCACATTGCCAATCGTGGTCGCCTGCAGCATTATAAATTAGCCAAGTAGCAGGCAGACAATCTAAAAAATCTACATCTACAATATTTTGAGTTACAGCATAAGGTATAACATCTATAGTAAAACTTTGTTCCTGAGAGTCTGAACCATCTTCCGACAAAGTTAGAAGAACATCATAACTTCCCGCTGTTGTCGGAGTTCCTGTAAGAATAGCAGTATTATTTGCTTCGTCTGTTGTAAAAGTAAGCCAATCAGGTTTTGTTGTGCATTCTAATGTTTCATCTTCAGTTTCGGCATTATAGCTAATATTGTAAGTATAGGTAATTGTTTCCATAACTTCTAAAAGAGGCGAAGAAGTAAATTGTAGTCCACTACAACCACCACCAAAAACACATTGCACCCATTCTGGGTGGTCTATATATGGATTTCTATTGTCTTGAATATTATAGACTGCATTATTTCTGTCTATTTCTTTTTGAGAAACTGGGTCAAGGTTGTCCCATTCTAATAACATTTCTATTGTCCAATCAGAAAGATTATTACCATCAAAATTTGCCCCGCCCCAACTACTTATTTGATTTTTGTATCTTGTTGCTGTATAAAAATATGCACGAGCAAAATCTCCTTTAAAAGCATCTATTGGCTCAAAAACAGTTCCTGAATAACCTGAATATGAAGAGCTTCCTTTTTTACTTCCATTTGAAGAAGTCCAAGTAGCAGAATTTGTCTCTCCGTACGGAAGACTACTTCTTTGACCGTTAGTGTAGCCGTCGGTAGGAACAACAATAAATAAATCTGCATACATTGGTTGTTGTTCGCTAAACCATGATTTAGGAACGGAATGTTCTCTGTTATAACAATCGCCTTCTTGTGCATAATTCCCACATGTTTGTCCACTATTAAAATAAAAGAAATAACTTGCATTACCATTTTCGTCCATAGAATACATATCCCAAACTTTATTACTACCAAAATTATCAGTGCTTTCGTAATAATCATGTAAATCGTTATAACTATTTTGGCTATGTCCTGAAGATATTATACTTCTAAGCTCTTCTCTTAATGGTTCTTCTTCTAAGCCCTCTGTTCCATTATAGTATCCCGCAGGAATTTGAGCAAAAAGCGTTGCACTTACTAATGTTAAAATAAAAATTAAATTAATTTTTTTCATGTTTGTTAAAATTTATTGGTTAGTATATAAAAAATAAGTTATTTTTGTGTTAAATAAAGAATTTACATTATGAAAATAAAGATACAAAATAAGTAAATTAGTTGCAATAAATCAAATTTTAAAATGGCAGAAGAATATAAAGGTATTAAATTTAAAGTGGCTTTTATGAAAAATAAAGCACCTCAAAATAGTAAAATAACAAATTTAAAAAAATGGTTTGAAGTTTTTAGAGATAAAAAACTTGCTCCTGTAGAAAATGGTCAAGCAGGTGGAAATTTAAGTTTTAGAATTGAAAAAGGTAAATTACCATTTATTATTACTGGCACTCAGATAGGTTTGCAAAAAAAGATTGATAACAGTATGTTTGTCAAAGTTTTAGATTGCAATTTTGATAAAAAAATAATAGAAATTGAAGGTTTACGAGAACCATCGTCAGAAAGTTTTTTGCATTATGCAATTTACAAAGCTCGTCCCGATGTGAATGCAATTTTTCATGGACATTCAAAAGAAATTCTCAGTCGTAGTCAAAGGGTGACTTTGAATAGTCAAGGGGTGATTCAAAATCACCCTTTGACTAATTTCACAATTCCTTGCACAAAAAAAGAAACACCTTACGGAAGTATAGAACTTGTAGATAGTGTTTTAGAAATTTTAGATAAAAATATTAATTTTATGATAATTAAAAATCATGGTTTTTTATCTTTTGGAAAAACAATGAAAGAAGCTAATGAAAATATAGTCAAAGGGTGACTTAAAGTCTCCCTTTGACTCTCCTGCTATCCCTTATAAAAAGGTAATTTTACAATTTTTGCTTTCAATTGTTTTTTTCTTACTTGTATAAAAATTTCTGTGTCCAATTTTCTGTAATCCCATTTTACATATCCCATTCCAACACCTTTTTTTAGCATTGGCGACATAGTTCCTGATGTTACCTCTCCAATTTCTTCACCATTTTCATTTACAATTTTATAGTGCTGGCGAGGAATTCCCCTATCTATCATTTCAAAAGCAACAAGTCTTTTTTGTAAGCCATCTGCTTTTAATTTTTCCATAAATGGTCTGTCTATAAATTCGTTACCATCTGTAAATTTTGTTATCCAGCCCAAACCAGCTTCAAGAGGTGAGGTAGTTTCATCAATGTCGTTCCCGTAGAGGCAATATCCCATTTCTAATCTCAATGTGTCTCTTGCAGCAAGTCCAATTGCTTTAATATCAAATTCTTTACCTGCTTCAAAAATTTTATTCCAAATTTGTTTGGCATCATTGTTATACATATAAAGTTCAAAACCTCCTGAACCTGTGTAACCTGTTGCAGAGATAATTACATTATCTATACCCGCAATTTTGCCTGTTACAAAAGTATAAAATTTTATTTCTGATAAATTTATATCAGTTAATCTCTGTAAAGTTTCTATTGCCTTTGGTCCTTGAATTGCAAGTTGTGCAATCGCATCAGAGGCATTTTCAATTTCTGCTCCAATATCTTCGTTTTGTTTTTGTATCCACGCCCAATCTTTTTCAATGTTTGAGGCATTTATAACAAGCAGATATTTATTTTCCTCGTAATAATAAACAATTAAATCGTCCACTATCCCACCCTTTCCATTAGGAAAACAAGAATACTGAGCTTTTCCAAACGATAATTTTGCAACATTGTTTGTCGTAATTTTTTGCACAAGTTCAAAAGCTTTTTCGCCTTTTACCCAAACTTCGCCCATGTGCGAAACATCAAAAACACCTACTGATTCTCTAACTTTTTTGTGTTCTAAATTTACACCAAAATATTCTACAGGCATTAAATATCCTGCAAATTCTACAAGTTTTGCACCCATCTCTTTGTGGAAGTGCGTAAATGGAGTTGATTTCATTATATTAAATTTTGTGAAAACAGTTTATTTTGCTATTCAGATTAAAAAATACAATTAATTAATTATTAATTTGTAAAAGTATCTTTTTTTTAAATAAATACAAATTTTTTTTTAAATTTGCATTCTTTTTGTATAAAATAGTTTGTTTAGTTTTTTAGTTATAACTTACTGAAGTTTCGGAGTTTATAATTAATTGATTATTACGTATATAATGTTTTT
>JAOZQN010000777.1 GCA_029932195.1 Bacteroidales bacterium
TTTTAATATTTCTTCTCTAATATTTTCTGCATTTTTCTTTTTTATTTGTTCTTTTATTAATTCGTTTGAACTTGTGTAAGTCCAAAAAGTTTTAAATTTTTCGTTTTTACTAACTACAAAATTTAATATAGACCAAGGATTATATATTTTTGTTGTTTCGCCAAACTTATATCCGTCATACCATTTTTTTATTTCTGTGTATTCTGTTTTTATGTTAAAATCTTTAATGATTTGTTTTACTTCTTGCTCTGTAAAACCAAATTGAGAAGAAAACTCTTCATCAAGAATTGAATAAACACTAATATTATTTAAGCCAGTAAAAATACTTTCTTTTGAAACTCGGAGTATTCCGGTAATCACACCCTTGTAAAGATTTGTATTATCTTTTAATGCTCCACTAAGTAAGCTACGCATAAACGAAATAGCTTCTTTGTAAAATTTATTATGACTTGCTTGAATTGGTGTGTCGTATTCATCAATTAGAACTACAACTTTTTCGTTGTGGTATCTTTGTAAATATTCGCTTAATTGTTTTAAACTTTCTTTGTATTCTGATTTACTTGCTGTTTTTTTTAATATTTGATTAAAAATATCTTTTTCGTCATCGTATAAAATACTATTCTCTAATAAATACCTATGTTTTCTGTAAAGAATTACTATTTCAGAAACTATTAATTCGTAACATTCTTGCCAAATATCTGCTTTTGCATCTTTAAAGGTTAAATATATTATTGGATATTTACAACAATGCTGTTTTATATCTTCTCCTGTTTGCCAAATTTTTAAGTCTTTAAATAAATCTTTGTTTTCTGGTTTGCTTTTATCAAAAAAGTAGCGTAGCATTGATAAATTTAAGGTTTTTCCAAACCTACGAGGACGTGGTAATAACAAAACTGCTTTCTGTGCTTTTAATACTTCCTTTATAAACATTGATTTGTCTACAAAATAATAATTATTTTGTAGTATATCTTTAAAATCGGAATGTCCAAGATTTAATTCTTTCATTGTTTTAATAGTTTTATATTGTGAAAAGCTTTGACAAAGTGTCATACTTTGTCAAAGTTGGTTTTTCAAAAAAAATGTTGGAGTAAGCCCCCAAGTCCAATGATAATCAATGATTTAAATAATCAAATAAATCTAATCTCTGATACAACGCACAGAGAAACCGAGAGACTTACTGCCAGCGAAGCGATGGACTTCTGCATTGTCGTGGTAGATGTCGCGACACCAAGCACTGGAATCACTATTCTGCGTAGCACTCCAACAGGGTCCCTGGTAACCGACGCTGGAGAACGAGCCAAAACTGCCGAAGCGGGCACCACCCGGAAGAGCCGAAAATCCGCTTTCGTTTGTTGCTCCTGTGTTAGGGGCGTTCCAAAGTTCTATACAAGTAGATTTTAATTTTCCACCAGCTACACTTTCGCCACCAAGTTCATCTGTTAGTGCAGTCCATTCGTCATCGCTTGGCATGTGCCAGTCTGTTGGGCATACACCTTGAACATCTGCTCCTGTATTATCTCCGTTTGTGACGGCAGCATAAGTGTATAATGCTCCATAAACACTATTTTCATCATTATCGTAAAAACAGTAGGCTTTGTCGATGTCGTTATCTTCAAGGTCGCCCCATTCTGTACCATCTGTAACAAGTGGTATAGCATCGCCACCTACATAACTTGTTGTTTTTATGTTTTCTGCCATCCATGTTTGGTCTCCTATTTCTACAACTGCATAATTATTGCCATCGCCATCTTGGCAAGCTACAAAATCAAAGGTATAAGTTGTTGTTTCTGTTGGCTCTACAATAATTACTGTTGCATAAGCATATTCACCAGATATTCCTTTTAGTTTTAATGTATCGCCTTCGATAAAAGAAAAATCGTCTTTGGAATTATTGTTTTTATAATTTTTTTCTATTTTCGTTCCTGATACTTGCTCATTATAAACTAATTGTGCTTGTTGTAAATTGTTAGACAAACAAATTACTTTAGAACTTTCTACAAAATTTGTTCCCGAAATATTAATAAAATACATACCCAAGTTATTGGCAGTAAATTCAAAAGAATGATATCCCGATGTCAGCTCTCTACCATAATTTGCTACTACTGTTCCAGCAATATCACAAACAGTTACGATTACATAATTTGTTTGGTTTACATAAAATTCAATATTCGTTGAATTACCAAAAGGATTAGGATAACTTGAGATAGCATTATTCTCTAAATTTTCAAACTCTTCTACGTCTGTAATTATCTCTCCTGTTGTTAAATTTAAAGAACTCCCACCCGGAACGTCTATACTTGTACAGTTAGACAGGTTTACTACTTCTACGGTGGTTACTTCACTGGACGCTCCTTCGCCTGCAAAATCAATTATTATGTCCTGTCCAAATACAGTGATTGACAACATAATAAATACTAAAATAATACTAACTTTTTTCATGATAATTAAAATTTGTTTTGTTATTTGTTCTTGTTTGCTGTGTAGGGTAGGGGCTTTATCGCCCCCCCCGATGAACTGTGCGTGAAAGTTTCCC
>JAOZQN010000778.1 GCA_029932195.1 Bacteroidales bacterium
AGTGATTTTGTTTTGCGGTTTTGAGCGTAGCGAAAAATCGCAAAACAAAATCACACAAACCACTGACCACCAGCCTAATGATATACGCTTTCTCATTTTTTTTTCACATAAGGTTTTTTGCCTACGAAAACTATGGCAAGTTTTATTATCTTTTCCGGTTTTATGTTATTATCTAACAATTCAGTATAATATTCATTTATATCTATTTGCCGTAAAGCGTCATCTAATTCTTTATTTATACGTTCTTTAAATTTGTTGGTATCTTTTTCGTTCTTTCGTTGTTTATCTATTTGTTTTATTTCTATTACTATACCGTTTTTAGACTTGTCGTTTGGAATTAACATAATATCATATCTGCCTTCTCCACTTTCTCTATTTGAATTTATTTTATAGTCATCGCTTAAAATTGCGAGTAAACCAAGTGTGTAAACATGATATATTTGTTCGTGTGAAATAACTATTTCTGTTGTTTGTTTGTCTTTTTTTTCTGCTGTATCATGATAACTTATTGTCCCGCTTACTATTTTTCTAAAATCTTTTTCAAATTCCGATATTCGAGAATTTATAAGATTTTCTGCCATTGAAATTAATAAATCTCTCTTTATTTTAATTTCTGTATCTAACCAAGTCATTATTATATCTGTAAAAACAATCTTGACTTCGTTGTTTGGTATTTTTAGTTTATAACTTCCATATTTTCCTTTTCCTACTTGTGTTAAATATCCATTATATGTTAATAGTGTCCATATTAATTCATGGTTTGTTTCAAAATCAGCAAATACGAAATTATCTTTTAATACTTTTTCTATTATTTTGTCTTCAATTAAGTCTTGAATTTTTTCTTTTACTCCTGTTTCTGTAAGTCTGTTTTTTATTAATGAAGGGTCGCCGGTATTTACCCAGTAGGGTTTAAAACCGTCTTTATAATTTAAAACATAACTTACAATAGCCCAAGGATTATATATTTGAGTAATATTCCCAAATTTATAACCGTCATACCATTTAGATATTTTTTTGGTATCTTTTTCTAATTCAAAGTAGTTTAGTAATTTATCAATTTCATTTTGTGTAAATCCAAATCTGTCGGCAAAATATGTTGAAGTTATTCCGTAAACTTCAAAATTGTTCCATTCAGAAAAAATACTTTCTCGTCCTACTCGCATTACTCCTGTTAAAAGTCCTTTTTTTAGATTATCTTCATTATCTTTGTAGGCATCTCCAAGAAACCCCTGCATAAAATTAATTATTTTTTCATAATAAGTTTTGTTCTCCTTATCATTAGATTTTATAGGACTGTTTGTATTATTGAATGCACTTATTATTGGTGCATCATATTCATCTACAAGTATTATTACTTTTTGGTTAAAATGTGTTTTTAAATGCTCGCTTAACTTTTTTAAACTATTTTTATATTCTTCCGGATTTGCAGTTTTTTTTATTATTTTTCCAAAAATTTCTTTTTTTTCGTTCTCAATTTTATTTGATTTCAATAAATATCTATGTTTATCATATAACTCTGATATTTGTATCTTAAAACTACTTAAACAACTTTTCCAATTTTCCGATTTTATGCTTTTGAGTGAAATATTTATGACCGGATATTTATTTTGATGCCGGTTACAAAACTCTTTTTCTTTTATTATTTCAAATTCCGCAAACAGATTTGCACTGTCAGGTTTTTGAATGTCAAAAAAATGCTCAATCATCGACAAATTTAGAGTTTTTCCAAATCTTTTTGGACGAGGCATCAACATTGAATAATTTCCGTTATCAAAAAACTCTTTTATAAACATTGTTTTATCAACAAAATAGCCGTTGTCTTCAATTATTGTTTTGAAATCGGAACTACCTTTTCGTATTACTTTTTTATTCTCCATTATTTTTGAATTTATTAGATTTTTTTCATAATTCAAAATTATATTTTTGATTTTTATATAATCTGTATTCTGCAATATTAAGTTTATCATTTATTCCTAACGGATATTTGTCATAAACTTTTGTTGTAATTTTTTCTATTATTACAATACTTCCAAAATTTCTTATATCTGTTTGATATTTAACATAATCAAAATCAATATTTTTAAGCACATATTTTAATGCAAAATTTACAACTGCTTTTCCGATACCTTTGCCTTGCTGTTTTTCTTTTATCCATAAGCCAAAATGTGGTGTTCTTGATTTTATTCCGTGTATTCCGCATAATCCTGTAAATTGGTTTTTAAATATAATGTGCCAAACTAAATCTTCACCTTTTTTATAATTTGAAATTCTTTGAGAAATAAAATCTTTTGTATCTTCAATTTTTTCAGCAGGCTTGTCCAAAGGAAGATATTTAATAATATTTTCATTAAAAGCATAAAAAATGTCTTCTGCATATTTCATACTTAATAATGTTAATGTTAAATTATTGTTGATTATTAATTTTTTCATAATTGAGATAAATATATTTGTTTGTAGCAGTTGCGTATATCGGTAACTTCTTGCTTGCGGTGGCTTGTGTGGTTTTTTTTGGTGTGCTTCGCACACC
>JAOZQN010000779.1 GCA_029932195.1 Bacteroidales bacterium
GTTTTTGTAATGTGTTCACAACCAGCTAATTACAACTCCGAAACTTCAGTTATTATTTTACTCATTACGGGTATTTGTTTCTTCGGAGCATGCTCAACATCAACAAATGGTAGCGAAGAGATTGCACATACTGCCATCGACGATACTATTATTAAAACAGATACATCAAGTTTTGACATGGATGCCTTTTTAAATGATGCAGAAAAAAATGCAAATAATAACCTTGAAGATGCAAATAATAACCTTGAAGATGCAAACAATAACCTTGAAGAGGTAGAGACTTGCATTGAAGGGTTAGAAATAGCAAACAAATTACTTTCAGATACAACCAAAGCGAACCAACCAAAGAAATGATTATCATGAAAAAATTAAATCTTGGACATTCGGATTTTAAGGATATAATACAAAACAATAATTATTTTGTAGATAAATCGTTGCTTATAGAAGATGTATTAAATGCACAAAAAGCAGTTTTATTGCTGCCTCGTCCTCGTAGGTTTGGTAAAACACTTAATTTATCAATGTTACGGTATTTTTTTGATAAACAAGAACCTGAAAATAAAAATCTTTTTAAGGATTTAAAAATTTGGCAAACAGATGAAACTGTTAAACAACATTGTTGCAAATATCCTGTAATATACCTTACTTTTAAAGATACAAAAGCAGATAATTGGGAAGATTGTTACGAATTAATAATTTCGGAAATAATAAATTTGTATTCAGAGCATAGGTATTTATTAGAAAATAATATTTTATATGAGAATGAAAAAGACATTTTTAATAAAATATTACTAAAAACAGCGAGTAAAATAGAGTATCAACGCAGTATTAAACAGCTAAGTGAATATTTGCAAAGATACCACAATGAAAAAACTGTAATTTTAATTGACGAATACGATGCACCGATACAGGCAGGATACAAAATGTTTTATGATAAAGTTGTTTCTTTTATGCGAAATCTACTGAGTGGAGCATTTAAAGACAATAATAATATTTACAAAGGAATTATAACAGGAATTCTCAGGGTCTCAAAAGAAAGCATTTTTTCAGGATTAAATAATATTAGTGTTTATTCAATACTTGATAATAAATTTTCCGATAAATTTGGCTTTACAGAAAACGAGATTAAACAAATACTAACTGATTTTAAGGTTGATACAAAATATTCGCAAATTAAAAAATGGTATAATGGATATGAATTTGGGAATACTTCCGATATTTATAATCCTTGGTCAATATTAAATTATGTAGTAGAACCAAGTGCTGGTTTTAAAACATTTTGGACTTACACCAGTTCAAATGAATTGATAAAAGAGCAAATAAAAAAGAAAGATGCAGTAGGTATTAGAGCAGAAATGCTAAAATTAATAAACGGAGAAACGATAAAGAAAGATTTAGAAGCAAATTTTGTATTCCCAAATCTATCAGCAGATAGCGATTTGTTGTGGACATTGCTAACTTACAGCGGTTATTTAACAACAAAGAAAGAAGTATCAAGGAAAAAACATGAACTTGCAATTCCTAATTTTGAAATAAAGACAGTTTTCCAAGATACAATTTTAGAGTGGTTAAAGACCGACATTAAAGTAAAACAATTATTATTAGAGAATACAGCAAATTATCTAATAAATAATGAAATAGCAAAATTTGAAACAGGTTTTAAAGAAATTATAGGAGATACGTTTAGTTACTACGATACAGCAAAAAATCATGAATATGTTTATCATTCATATATTCTTGGCTTACTTGCAATCATTGGCGATGATTATATTATAAAATCAAATAAAGAAAGTGGAGACGGCAGATATGACATTATGTTAATTCCTCACGATAAGTCAAAAAATGGAGTTGTTATAGAAATTAAGCAAATAGAAAAACAACGAAAAAAAGAAAATGACACAGATTTTCACAACAGAATTAATGACCAAATAAAAATAGCCATAAATCAAATTGATAGAAACAAATATTACAAAGAGCTTATTGATAATAAAATAGAAATAGACAAAATAATAAAAGTTCCAATTGTTTTTGCAGGAAAAGAACCGTATATTTTACCAATGAAAACAAGTTGATGAAAAAATAAAAAAAAGAACCAAATTATGTTGTTCCACACGAATATACTTCTGGAGGTAGTTACTGGGTAGAATTAACCGTAGAACAAGGCTCGGAAACTGTTACCGCAAATATTATAGTTGAGGTTCAGGGCTTAAATCAGAATATTGGAATTAATGTAGCAGCAGGAGGTTCAGATCTGGAAAAACTTTTTAATATAACTAATCCAGGTAATATGATTAATGCCACAGTTACTTGGGATTTTGGTGATGGAAATACAGAAACATACAATGTGCCAGGAGACCACGCCGCCAATTATGTTGTTCCACACACATACGCTTCTGGAGGAAGTTATTGGGTTACTTTAACTGTAGAACAAGGAGCAGAAGTTGTTACTGTAAACAGAACAGTTGAAATAGCGGAAGTAGCACCAATGGTTGCTAAATTTACATATCCAGTTCCAATTCTTGTTCAG
>JAOZQN010000182.1 GCA_029932195.1 Bacteroidales bacterium
AATCGTAAATCAAAAATCGTAAATCGTAAATCGTAAATCGTAAATCAAAAATCTAAGCACTTACTTATAGTTTATTTAATTCTCCAATTTTCCCAGTCAGTAGCACCAGAACCAATGCTTATTTTGGGATTTTGTTCTTTTAATTTGTCTTCTATATTTGATCGGTCTTTTACTTCGGTTTGTAATTTGGTGGCAAAATTGCTGTAATTTATATCACCTTTTGTATCTTTTAGAGTTTTTAGCAAGTAATAAGTAAATAGTCCGTGTTGTTGCTTGTCGTATTTTTGAGCAACTTCGTCGCCTGTGCTTGCAGTAAACGATACTATATTTTGAGATAAATCTGTTTCTTTTGGCTTAAGTTTTATTCCCGAACGAGCAATAGACAAGCCATTTCTTCCGCCTCCACTAAAACAAGCATCTATAAAAACAGTAACACGAGCAGGATTATTTTTAGACAATTTATCATAAAAATCTTTTAGCTTAATACCGTAGCTACCAACATTATCCTCGTTTACGTCCACTGGCATAAGAAATGTTTCGCCGTTTTTGGTAGGAAAACCATGTCCTGAATAATAAACAAATAATTCACGATTACTATTCATCAGATTTGAAGACTTATTAATTATTGTGTTAAAATCTGTTACGCCAACATTTTCTTTATAAATAATATGGTCGGCAGGAACACCAAGAACTTTTTCGGCATAAATTCTAAAAGCACGAGAGTCGTTTAACGCATAATCTACTGCAATTAGGTCTTTGTAGTCTTCGTTGCCAATTATTAATGCAAAACGATTTTCATTTGTAGGATTTTGTGGTAAATCCTTTATTAAATTATCAGTAGCTTCGGGTAGGTTTTCTATTACCACATCTGTATTGTTGTTATTATCAGGTCGTTCTACTGTTTCTACTTCTCCTTGTGCAGTTAGGGTAGAATTTACTGCTGTTGTTTCATACTGAATAAAACCATATTTTCCTTTGGCTTCGGAAACATTTACTTCCAATTTTATTTCGTCTGCCGTAAAGCTACTATTTATAAAATACTGGGCAGTAACAACTTTATATTTTCCTGCATCAATATTAAAATTTGGGATAGTATTATTCGGTTTTCCTTCGCCAATTGCATATCCCAAAAACATTACTCCGTTTTGCGAATTTGATATTTCTACCTTCACATTTTCTGCCAAACCTTCACCAACGTTTTGGATATAAATTTCAAAACCTATCTGTTCGTTTATATCTATCTGATTATTAGGTGAAGAAGAAATAATTTCTTTCGGATTGTAACGAGCCAATTTTAGTTCGGGTCTTTTTAATCTTTGAGTAGAAATCAAGATTCGTTTGCCTTCTATTTCCATACCAACATTTGGTTCTGTTACCCGAACATTTATTTGTAGTTGCGAGCTTGCAATATTTTCTTTGGCAGTTATAGGAATAGTAATTGTCTGGCTACCACTTGTTTTATCTATATCATAAAAAAAAGTTTTATAATCATAAGACAAGGCATAATCCATATTTGTAGAAAGCGTAGCAAAAACTCCCGTAGCATCTCCTTGTCCTATATTATTTACTGTTACAGAGATATTTATACTCTCGCCAGCACGTAAAACATTTTCAGATACTTTTATTTTATCTATTAATAAAATGGGAGGCAAATTACTTACATTCTCTTGCGTATTATTATTATTGTCGTTATTCGTATTGTTATTTGTATTATTATCGTCGTATGGAACTATTGTAAAATCATTTCCTCCAACTCCGTTCAAATTATATACTTGCACAAAATTATCCCTCGAACCAGAAGCAAAAAAATTACCATCTTCCGAAAAAGCCACACTACGCACTTCGTATTGTAAACTGTGGTCTAATATTGTTTCAATCAAATTAAAACTATTTCCTTTTTTCTCATAAATATTCACCATCCCAAAAGAGGCAGCCGCCAAAAACTTACCGTCTGGTGAAAAATTCGTGCTATTTACACTTACGCTATTATCGTAAAGAGTTTGTGCCAATTCAAAACTATTACCATTTTTTTTGTATATTTTTATTTTTGCTCCCCAGGCACCAACAGTAAAATAAGTCCCATCAGGCGAAAAATTAACACTCTCAACCCAGTTCTCACAATCAAAATCTTGTATATATTCAAAATTGCCACCTGTTTTTTCGTATATATTTATAGTATTATCGCGTGCACCAGAAACAAGAAAACGTCCATCTGGTGAAAAACTAACACTACGCACTTCATCGCTGTGGTCTTCTAGCGATTGAACAAGGGCGAAACTATTACCAGATTTCTTATATATTTTTACGGTATTATCTTTAGATGCCGAAGCCAAATAATTGCCATCTAACGAAAAAGCAACATCAAAAACTGGCTTATTATGGTCGGCAAGAACTTGTATAAAATTAAATTCATCTCCATCTTTTTGGTAAATTCTTACAGTTTTGTCCCAAGAAGCAGAAGCCAAAAAATTGCCGTCTGCCGAAAAACGAGCACTCCATACTCCCCAGTCGTGTTCGTTAATAGTTTGGGTAAGCTCAAAAGAATCGTATGATTTTTTATATATTTTTACGGTATTATCACGAGAGCCAGAAGCGAAGAAAACACCATCTGGGGAAAAATTAACACTTTCTATAAAAAAGGCGGGATCCATAATAGTTTGTGATAACTCCATTTCAAATTGTGCTTGCAAGCCAAAAGTTGCAAGAAATAAAAAGATAAAAGTAATTATTGTTTTTTTTAATTGGTTCATTAGGTTATGGTTTATTAGTTTATTGGTTTATTAGTTTATTAGTTTATTAGACTGATATTGCTCATTTATAACAGTGAATTGCAAACATATAACAAAAAAACGTATCCTCCAATTTTTTATTTCTTATTTTCATACTTTTAGATAAAAAAAGGAATCTAAATAGTTTGTGGATAATTAATAATAATAGCTAAAATAAAAATCATTTGAGTATGTAACAGGTCAGAGGAAATTCATATCAAAAACCCCGTAGAGACGTGATTTATCACGTCTTATTCAACAAATAACTAACAGCAAATAGCAAAATATAATTTTCAATTTATATTTTTAAATGGCATATTAATCAATAATTTACACACCACACATTATATCGTGTGCTTTTATCAATAAATTAAAATAAATTATATATTTTTTAATTTTTAAGTTCAAAAAATTGATTTTTTAAAAATAACTATTATCTTTGCAGACTTTTTAAAATGAAAATAAGCAAGGTAAAATGATAAAGATAACATTTCCAGATAATTCGGTTAGAGAATACGAACAAGGAGTTTCGTCAATAGATGTTGCCAAAAGTATAAGTGGTGGACTTGCAAAACAAATTATTGCAGCAACCATAAACGGTGAAGATATTGATGCTAATATGCCTATTAACCAAGACTCTACAATACAACTTCACAAATGGGGAAGCAAAGAAGGTAAGCATGCTTTCTGGCATACTTCTGCACATATTATGGCAGAAGCCTTAGAAATTTTGTATCCAGGAGTAAAACTTGGAATAGGTCCGGCAATAGAAAATGGATTTTATTATGATATAGATCTACCAGAAGGAACATCAATTTCTGATAAAGATTTTCCTAAAATAGAAAAGAAAATAATAGAAATTGCCAGAGGAAAACATGTTTTGCAAAGAACAGAAAAATCCAAAGAAGAGGCATTAGAATATTTTACAGAAAAAGGAGACGAATATAAAACAGAGCTAATAAGTGAATTAGAAGATGGAACAATAACATTTTATTCTCAAAATAATTTCACCGACCTTTGTAGAGGACCACATTTGCCAAACACAGGACTTATAAAAGCTGTAAAATTGTTAAATATAGCAGGTGCTTTTTGGCGTGGCGACGAAAAAAGAAAACAACTTACTCGTGTTTATGGAATTTCATTTCCAAAACAAAAACTTCTTACAGAGTATCTCACAATGCTTGAAGAAGCAAAAAAACGAGACCATAGAAAGATAGGAAAAGAATTAGAACTTTTTACATTCTCCCAAAAAGTAGGACAAGGACTACCGCTTTGGCTACCAAAAGGAGCAATGTTACGAGAACGATTAGAAAATTTCCTTAAAAAAGTTCAGAAAGCACATGGTTACCAGCCAGTTATAGCTCCACATATTGGACTAAAAGATTTATACGTAACTTCGGGGCACTACGAAAAATATGGAGCAGATTCATTTCAACCAATAAATACTCCCGCAGAAGGCGAAGAGTTTTTACTAAAACCAATGAATTGCCCGCATCACTGCGAAATTTATAAACATAAACCTCGTTCTTACAAAGACTTACCAGTTCGTTATGCAGAATTTGGAACAGTTTATAGATACGAGCAAAGTGGTGAACTTCACGGACTTACACGTGTTCGTGGTTTTACGCAAGACGATGCACACATTTTTTGCACACCAGACCAATTAAAAGACGAATTTAAAAAAGTAATTGATATTGTGCTTTATATTTTCAAAACTCTTGACTTTGAAAATTTCACAACACAAATTTCGTTAAGAGACCCTAATAACAAGGATAAGTATATCGGTAGCGATGAAAATTGGCAAAAAGCAGAAGCGGCAATTTTAGAAGCCGTTGAGGAAAAAGGACTTAAAACAATAATTGAAGAAGGTGAAGCAGCATTTTACGGACCAAAATTAGACTTTATGGTAAAAGATGCTTTGGGACGAAGCTGGCAACTTGGAACAATCCAAGTAGATTACAATCTTCCCGAACGCTTTGAATTAGAATATATTGGTAGCGACAATAAAAAACATCGTCCAGTAATGATTCACAGAGCACCGTTTGGCTCGATGGAAAGATTTATTGCCGTTTTAATTGAACATACTGCAGGAAAATTCCCACTTTGGCTGACTCCAGAACAGGCGGTAGTTCTAACAATTAGTGAAAAATATAATAAATATGCCGAAAAAGTTGCACAGGAATTAAATATTTTAGATATTCGCACCCTAATTGACGACCGAAATGAGAAGATAGGTAGAAAAATTAGAGACAACGAATTAAAGAAAATTCCTTACATGCTCATTGTTGGTGAAAATGAGGCAGATACACAAACTATTTCTGTCCGTAAGCAAGGACAAGGAGACCTTGGAACAATGAAAATTAGTGAATTTGCAACATATATTAACAACGAAGTAAAAAAAGAATTAGGCAATTAAATAAGTCTTTAGATTTAAGTGTTTAGTTAGCTTTCGCTTGATAATAAATATATTGTTTTATTTGGCATAAGCTAATTCAAAACTAAAGACTAAAAATTAATAACTAAAAAATTACTAACCCATATCATCCGCTTTTAAAATTAATTTAAAAGTAAAAACAAAACAAAAAAGGAGGACAAAACAATAGCAAGACGAAAAAAACCACAAAGAAAACCTGTATTAAGGTTTAGGATTAACAAACAGATTAGAGCCAAAAGCGTTAGAGTTGTTGGTGAAAACATTGAGGACAAAAATTTGGTTTGTTCTGTAGAAGAGGCTGTAAAGTTAGCAACCCAATTAGAACTTGACTTGGTAGAAATTTCGCCTTCTGCTAAGCCACCTGTTTGCAAAATTGTAGATTATCAAAAATTTCTTTTTGATGAGAAAAAGAAGCTAAAAAAACAGAAAGCAAAAGCAAGTAAAGTTACAATCAAAGAGATTAGGTTTACACCAAACACCGATGACCACGATTTGAACTTTAAATTAGATCATGCAAGAAAATTTCTGCAAGACGGAGCAAAAGTAAAAGCTTATGTTTTTTTCAAGGGAAGAAATATAATTTTTAAAGACAAAGGACAAATATTATTATTGAAATTTGCCGAAGATTTAAAGGAATTTGGAAAAGTAGAACAAATGCCAAAATTAGAAGGCAAAAGAATGATTATATTTATAGCACCAATCAAGAAATAAAATGAATTATTGGATTGTTATATTGCTAAACTGTTATTTTTAACAGCAAACTAATAAACCAATAAATTAATTAATAAACCAATAAATTAATAAACAGACCAATGCCAAAAATGAAAGTAAAAGGCGGTGCAAAGAAACGATTTAAGTTGACTGCCTCAGGAAAAATTAAGCGTAAACACGCTTACAAGGCTCACAAATTAGGGCACAAATCAAAAAAACAAAAAAGAGTATTAAAAGGGTTTACAGTAATTCATAAAGCAGATGAAACTAACGTAAAGTTAGCTCTTGCAATGAAGTAAACAATTAGTTAAAAGTATAAAGTATTTTTTGTAACTTTATTAAAATAGATAAAACTTTTAACACTTAAATATTCAAAATTACAAAACAAATATTTTGTTAAGTTATTAACCAGATTGTAAAGCCCAGAAGAACTTTATTGGTTAAAGTATAACGAGTTAAAAGTTTTAAAGTCTAAAGTTGAACCCTCTTCCTATTTTAAGAATATATATAAAAGAGGATTTTTTAAAAAAACTTGATAACACTTTAAACTTGATAACTTTAAACTAAAAAAAGTCGCTTACATTCAAAAAACAACTAAATTATGCCACGTTCGGTAAATGCAGTAGCATCAAGAAAAAAAAGAAAAAAATTACTAAAACAAACCAAAGGATATTTTGGACGTAAAAAAAATGTTTGGACTGTAGCAAAAAATGCTCATGAAAAAGGGCTAACTTATGCTTACAGAGACAGAAAGGCTAAAAAAAGAACTTTTAGAAGCCTTTGGATTCAAAGAATAAATGCAGGAGCAAGACTTCACGGAATGTCTTACTCGGAATTTATGGGAAAAATTCATGCAGCAGGTATAGAACTAAATAGAAAAGTTCTCGCCGACCTCGCAATGAACCACCCAAAAGCATTTGAAGATATTGTAAACTCATTAAAATAGTTTTGAGTTCTTAGTTTTGAATTGGCTACCACATTATTTTAAAAAATGTAATTAATTTAAAACTAAACATTAAAAACTCAACACTACACAAAGATAGTTTTTTCATTCTTGTATATTTAAAGTCCCGAATTATTTCGGGACTTTTTTTATTTTTTTATTGCAAATATTAATTTATTATTTATCTTTAAGAAATTTTTTAGTTCAAAAAATATACTTTATTTGAACCTTAAACCTATATTAATATGTCTTTTAATAATAATTTGAAAATATTAGAAATGGAGTCGCAAAAAAGTGGCTTGCTTTTGGTTTCCGACAAAGAAAATAGAAATATTGAAATGTCTGAAACAGAAAGACGTATGCTATATATTGCAGGTGATGATTATAATGCTGATGCCGTTTATTTTAAAAAAGACGAAAATAATAAATCTTCAAAAGCTCAATTATTTATTTATGATAATACAAAAAATAAAATTTCTGATGATAATAAAATTGAAAACCACAAACGAATTTGGTCAAGCGAAATAGTTCCTCTTTATTATATTTTTGAAAAAACAGAACTTATTGTTGTAAACGGGAAAAAGAAAATTGTAATAGAAACAGAAAAAGATGATAGAGAAAAAAGTAAAGAAAATTTTGATAAAACAATTGAGAGAAAATTAAATTTTGCCACCGAATTAGAAAAAAAATACGATGCACTTGCTCACCCTTATAAAGCCTATTTTTTTGATAACGACTCTTTTTGGGAAACAGAAACATACACCTCACAATTTTTAACAAACGAAAGTCCTTTTGAAATTCTTATAAAATCATTAAAAGATTTAAAAAAAGAATTGGTAAAAAAAGGACTTGATGAAATACTTGCAAACCGTATAATTGTTCAAGGCACTTTAATAAAATATTTAGAAGAAAAAAAAGATAAAAACAACAAAAATATTTTTACAGTTAAATCTAATATTTTAAAAGAAAAGTGGGAAGCAGATGATTTTGTTGATGTTATAAAAAAGGGTAAATTATTAAATTTATTTGATTATTTGTCTAAATATTATAACGGCAAAATATTTGAGTGGCATAAAAATGAAGATGCAGAAGAACGCAATGTTATTACAGGGTTTTCAAAGAATATAAAAGAATATCTTGTTGCATATTTGAATGGAAATTTCAATTTTAAGAAAAAAGAATTTGCAATTTGGCGATATTATTCGTTTCAATATTTGCCAGTTGAGCTTATTAGTAGAATTTATGAAGAGTTTTTGCCAAACATGTCTGGAGTTGCATATACGCCCCCGTTTTTGGTCGATTTTCTTATTGATGAAGCTATGCCAATTGATGAATATACGAATTTTAAAAATAATAAATTCAAAATTCTTGACCCAAGTCTTGGAAGTGGAATATTCTGTGTGTCAGCATATAAGAGACTAATTGACTGGTATAAAATAAATCGTTATTATAAAACAGACAAAAAACAAACTTGGGATAAACCTATAAAAGTAAAAACATTAAAATCCATTTTAAAAAATAATATTTTTGGAACTGATATTGAAAAAGAAGCAGTAAGAATTGCTATTTTTAGTCTTACTCTTGCCTTGCTTGAAAATCTTACGCCACTTCAAATTTTTGAAGATTTAAAATTTGATGATTTAAGCAAAGATAATATTAAAGATGAAGATTTTTTTATCTTTTTTAATAAAAATAAGGACAAACCTGATTTTGATTTAGTTATCGGAAATCCTCCATTTAACCCTCCTGATAAACAAGGAAAAAAACAAAGTAACGGAGAATATTTTAAGCATTTGCAAAAAGATTTAAAAATTGAAGTTTCGCATAAAATCCCGCTCAAAAATATTGCTCTTGTTTTTTTAGACAGGGCAATTCTACTTACAAAAAAGAAGGGTTTAACTTGCCTGATATTACCATCAGCACCTTTACTTTATGGAAAGTTATCAATGGATTACCGAAATCATTTTTTAAGAACATTTCAAGTTCCGCAGATTGTTGATTTTACTCATTTACGAGAGACTCTTTTTGTAACAAAAGATGAAAAAACAGGACGTAAAAAAAATAGAATTGCAACAGTTGCATTTTTTGTAGAAAATAAAAAACCTGATTTAAGTGAAAATATTTGGCATATTATTGCAAATTTTACAGAAAAAGAGAAAAACCGTTTATTTTTCACTTTCGACCATTATAATTTTCATATTGTTAATTACGAAAGAGCTTTAAACGAACGCTATATTTGGAAATCTAATCTTGTTGGAGGAGGAAGACTTGGAGGAATTGCTAAGCGATTTGAAAGACAAAAAAGAAATATTAAAGATTTTATTATACAACACGACTGGATATATATTAGAGGTTATTTTGTTGGTAATAAGAGCCAAGAAGCAAAATATATTTCAAATAAATATTACTTACCAGAAGAAGCATTTACAAGTAAAGGTATCGATTATTCAAAAATCACACTTGAAAAAGAAAAAAAGTTCAATGATATTTCAAATGAAAAAGTTTTTATTAAACCTCAATTATTGATAAAGCGTTCTATATCAGACAATAGAATAATTCCTGTAGATTTAGTTAATTATGATGAAGTAAATAAGAATATAACAGTAAGAAACGAAGAAGATATAGATAGGCTTTGTTTCAGAAATGGAATAGTCGGTATTCACTATAAAAAAGAAGACCAAAATATAATAGATTTATTTGTTGAAAATTTCAAATCTAATAATTTAACATATAGTTTTATAATGACTTTAAATAGTGGTTCTATGTTGGTAAGACAAGAAAAAGTAATTGCAAAAACAGACATAGACAATCTTCCATATCCTGAAGACAAAACAGAACTTGATCTCAGCGAAATAGAAAAAGTTTGGCGAGATGATGTTTTAAAATATTACATAGAGCAAGCAAAAGTTCCTCACAAGAATCCGTTAAATAAAATAATAGAAAACACAGAAAAACAACTTCAAGAATATGGTAATATTTTTTGTTTGGCAATGAATGCAAGCTATGGAACAGACCAAAAAACTCAATTTAAACAAGGGAAAAGTTTTGAAACCAGCTCATACATAGCAACTTGTTTTCATTATACAGATAAAGATATTAATTTTTCATTTTCTCAAAACAACGAAACTAAATTTAAAGAATATTTTGAAAAACAAACAGGGAAAAGCCAAAAAATAACAAGAATTATAAAAGAATATAGTTATTCAGAAGAAACAGGAGATATAATTTGGTTTATAAAACCAAAACAACTACGCTACTGGCTAAAATCTATTGGAGACCGAGATGCAATGGGTTGTTATAATGATATTTTAAACAATAAATAAAATATGGTTTCTAAAAATCCGATTAAGGAAAAAGTGCCTTCAATAAAAGGTAATTTAAAATATCCGAAATTAATAAATACTGTTATTGTTTTTATTGAAACTAATTTACTTAATTTTAGAATTAATTTTGATGAGATTGATAAAAAAGATACCGATATTGAACCAAGTTACAATAATCAATTATCAAAATATTTCAATGCCTGTCTTACCAACGAAACATTTCAATTTCAACACGAAGATAAGAAGAAAAATAAAAGCAGACCAGATATTGGTATGCAAATAAAAGCTACCGTTTTACAAGGTAGTTACAAAAGTTTTTTTGATATAGAATGTAAACGATTAAATACATCTATGAAACATGTGAATCAATATGTTTACGGAAAAACTGGAGGAATTGAGCGTTTTAAACAAAATTTACACGGAGCAGATTTAGAAGATTCTGCAATAATAGGATATATTGAAAACGAAACACCTGATTTTTGGTTGCAAAAAATAAACTACTGGATTGAAAAACAGATAGTTAAAAATGATATATTTTGGTCTAATAAAGACAAGTTAATAAAAATAGAAAATCAATATATTTCTAATCATCAAAAAGTAAATAATAAATTTATCAAGATTATTCACTTTTGGAAAATAATATAAAATGAAACCCTCATTGAGGGCTTTTATAAGTAGATTGACAATTTTAAATTTACGATTTACGATTGGTGGATAGCTGAAAATCAATTAATTAAAAACAATTGTTAAGAAACTTTTGTATGACTACTTAGATAGTGCATTATAAAAATTCTCCATACAAGGAAATGATTAAAACACTAAAGTTTTTGCTTTCATTTTATATTGATTATCAATAATTTATAAAATTAATT
>JAOZQN010000183.1 GCA_029932195.1 Bacteroidales bacterium
TCTACTTATCCATTGATATTCAAGTGTTTACAACTCCGAAACTTTAGTTAATAATGTGCTTTTGCACACCGCTTTATTTCTACAATAGAATGGATACTAATTATTTCTTTTTATTATTTTCAATATATTTTTCAATTTCTACTGGTTTAAAAGAAACTTTTTTACCTACTTTATAATAAGGTAAATCTCTATGTTTCATACATTTATCTATAAATGACATTTTTAAATTATAGTTTTCTACTAAATACTTTTTATCTACAAATACAGGTCTTTCCTCAATTGGAATTGTTTTTTGTTCGGTTAGCATTTCTTTTATTTCCTTAATATCCTTTTGCATTTCGGATATTTCTTTGATTTCTATTAGCATTTTTTTTGTTTTTTATTATAAATTTTTATATTGTTTGATTTTTTGTTTAATACCTTGATTTTTAATTAGTTTAATAAATACAAACCAGTTTAAAAACTTTGATGAGCTAAGGAACACCAGCCCATCAAAGTTTCCTCCTTAAAATTAGTTATACTTTTCTACACCTCGTTTGTGGACATAAAAAACGATTTTTCATTTTTGTAAAGCGAATATGCTTGCGACCAGATTTTATCTAAATTTAATTTTGCAGGATAATCCCAGTCAATACTTTCTATTTGAATATATGGTTTTATTCCTTCGTATGTGTCCGTATAATCAAAACCGTCAAAAAGCCACCAAATAAAGTGTGTTTTACCTATGCCTTGACGACCGTTCAAGAATAATAATTCTTTTATTTTTTCATGGTTAAAAACATTGGTAACCGCTTCAACAAGAGCCGTTTTTAATTTTGTGATAAATTTTAGTTCATCTTTTTCTTTTACAATTAAGTATTCTGCAATTTCAGAAATGTAGTCTACTTCACCATTCCACGCATCTAAATTTTGAAAATACTTTTTGTCTTTTACTACTTTTTTTGTGTTCATGATTTTTTAATTTTAAATGTTAATTAATTTAGTTGTTTGAGTTTAATAAATTTTTATTTTCGTTATTTAATTCGTTAAATTTCAATTTGTTATCTTTTATTTTTTCTAATTTTTCTTTTAAAATATTATTTTCTATTTTTAGTTCGGAATTTTCATTTTTAAGAAGTAAAAAATCTTCTACAGCTATTTTTACGGCTTGATTTATACGACCCGACCTTGTTTTTGATGTTAGGTATTTGCGTATTTGTCGTGGCGGTTTATCAAGCAAATCCCAGTATTTACCGAAACCATGACGTTCTGAATATGCTTTTTGATTTTTCATTTTCTAAATGGATTTCTATTGATTATTCCTTTTTTTACCGCCCAGTTGAGTTGCGTTCTCAAAATCAATAAAGATATTTTCACCAAATAATCACTATATCCCAAAGTTTCAATTAGATATTTTTTGTAATTTTCAATAAACTGAAAATCAATATTTTCAACGTAAACTACATCTTTGAACTTTTTAAGTTCGTTAATATTTTGTTTGTTTTTGACTACTGTTTGGTCGGTTAAGTTCCTTATTTTCAATTCATTTTCTACGAACTTGAAAAAATTTGTTTTTTGTGCCATTTGTTTTTGTTTTTGGGTTACTGACTACCCAGTAAAGAGTAGTCAGTAGGTTAATAATTAATTGTTTATACTTTATTTTTGTGTAATTTCTAATACTTCTTTTGGCATAAGATTAACCGCCCAGCGTTCACTTTCCAAGTCAATTCTTATGTTTCTTTTTGGATTAATTGATGTTGTAACATAGATTTTATTATTATAATCTGTTCGCACTTCTGGTTTGTTAAAATCATACATACTAACGAGATACATAATTGTCTCCACGTTCAATTTTGAATATTCTTTTTGAATTATCATATTAAAACCGTCTGCATTTTTAACTACAATTTTTTTACTCTGTGCAACTGTTTCCACAATAATTGCAACTTGTTCTTTATCTACTTTAGCATCGCTGTTAAATAGATTTACTTCTTTAACCTGTGGTAAATACCTTTTTTTCTTTGCCATGATTTTTAGTTATTTTTTTATTAATGATATTGCCTTTATTATTTATTAAAATATTTTCATATCCGACTGAAATTATTGCAGTGTATATTTTTTGAATTAGTCCCCTACTTTTTTGAACCCGACCTACATTTTCTCTTATTTTATTAATTTCTACATTTGAAATTGACTCTAATTCTGGTGTCTTTTTTAGGATATATTTCACAACTTTAGGATGCCTGTTTAAATACTTTAAAGTGGTAGCCATGCTTTTGTTCAAATCCTCAAGCTGTCCAGTATGTTCAGACCTATTTTTTTGATTTTCGTGGCTGGCTTTTTGGCTGGCTTTATGGCTACCAAATCCTGATATTTCTATTTTATTTTTACTGCTTTTTTCAGTCTTATTATTAGCTACTTTTTCGTTGGGTAATTCCTTATTTGCATTTTGGCTTAGGTCTATTTCTGTATCCGAATTATGAATTTCTAAAGCAGAAGTTAAACTATTTGCAGTTGAGTAAATCCGATTGAAAAAATAAGTTGTTATATTATCGTCCAATGGTTTAATTATAGAATTAAGGTCTTCTTTTAGAGATGTTTCCTTTTCGTTTTTTCCGTAAATTATAGAATAAAAAAGAATTGAAACTCCTTTGGAAACAAATTGAATAATCATAACAATTGCAACGAAATTAAAATATTTATCTGCTTCACTTGTTACTAAAATTTCGTTGGTTTTTAAATCGTTTTTGAATTCTATTTTTAAATCGCTAATCTCTTGTTTTTGTGCCGATTGCAGTGATGAAATTACAGTATAAAGACTATCTATTTTTTTTATTTGTGATTTAAGCAAAATAGTTCTTTTACCTCCGCTCCAGCCTTCAGGATTAATTTTTATCGTATTAATGAATAACTTTAAGTCATCTATTTTATGTTCGTAATTATCATTAATTTGTTGTTTTGTTATTTCGTATTTTTCATTAATAATACTGCTGTTGTCTGCTTCATTACCCTGTCGCATAGCAAGTCCGTTTGTTGAAACGAAAAATGAAACAGAGTAAAGAAATAAAGAGGCAATTAGTGGTAAAATCATTGTTTTGTAACGATTTCTAAATAAAAATTTAAAAAATTTTGTTATGGAAAGCATTGTTAATGACTCCATTGCAATAAGAATTATTATAGAAAATACAACGGTAAATATAGCATTGCCAACTACACTAATTAACTGCAAATACATAAAATTGAACCCTGCTACAAGTGATATAATATTGGTTATCAGTGTTATTATTGCCACAATAATTATATAGTATCTCCACTCTTTTATAAAGCTATGAATTTTCATAACTTTTTTTGCAATTTTTGATATTACAGTCTGATAATTTAGACTATTAAAATTTATTTTTTTCATGTTGTTTTTGATTTAAAAAATTAATTATTTGATTATGAACCAAAAACAACTTACTTTTACAATTCCTACACTGGAAAAGCAAGTTGTTTTTTCATTATTTTAAGCCTCGTTTTTTACGGGGCTTTTTTTTCTTTTTTCTTGCATCTCATCTAATAGTTCCTGAATTAATTCGTTATGCTCTACTTTAAATTCCTCTTGTTTCTCCTGGATAGCTTCGCTGAACATCTGATTTAGTATGAAAATACGTTTTAGTTCATCGCCAAGTGTTACTTCTTTATCTACTATCGCTAAAAGAAATTCTATTGAATTTTTAAATCCTACGAGGTTAGCCTCTATCATACTTTGTAATACTTCTAATTTTGTTTGTTTTGGTTGATTGCTCATTTTGTTGGTTTTTAGTTGGTTAATTAAAATTATTTGTTTTTTTCTATTGCTTTTTTTATTGAAAAACTTTTTTGATTTTCTAATTTCTCGCCTCTTTTTTTTGCTTTATATTTTTTCATCTTTTTAGCAAATTCAGGTAATTTTTCTTTGTAATTATAAGCGATTAATTGTAGTATGTTTGCGTATTTTTGTTGTTCCATTTTTGTTATTATTAAAATTTTACATATTTTTTTATAAAAAAAAGTGTGCTTTATGCAAAAGTGTGCATAAAATACATACTTTTGTTGGTTAATTACTTGTGTTAGTTTGGAACAACTCAGACTTTGGAACACCTAAAATTTTTGATATTTTAGAAAAAAAAGCTTCTGGAATATTTGTTATTCCTGAATACCAATTGTAGAAAATGCTTTTGGTTACGCCACATTCACTTATTATAATGTCTCGTTTTTCGGAACGTTCTTTTTTGGCACGTGGCAAGGTTTTGTAATAATTAATAAAATTTTGATTTTTCATGTTTCTTAAGTTTTAAAGGTTAATTCTAAAATTTTAACACTGCAAACATAAAGAAAAGTTTCTCATAATGCAAGTTTTCTTTATAAAAAAAATAAAGAAAACTTTATAACACGTGGTTAATGGTATGGATATAAAGATGTTAGAGGGATTAAGAAAGGAAAAGAAAATTTCTCAAAAGGAATTATCTGAAAAAATAGGTATTTCTCAGGTAGCATACGCTAATATGATAAAAAGGGGGGATATGAAAGTATCTATTTTAGAAAAAATAGCTGAAATATTGGATATTCCTGTAGGTTCTTTTTTTTCAATAGAACAGTTTGATGTAAGTGAGCGTTCGGGAGGATATGAAACTCTTATTCTGCAAGCAAGTGCAAGAACATTCTTAATTTATATTGAATTAGACACTCGTTATGAAAATTATTTTTATCAAATATTTTTATTGCAATTTGCAGATATATTTCTTTTATTTGGTTCTTTTTTAGAAAAAAGAAAAGGTGAAAATAAAATATTTGATATAATACTTAATGAGTTAAAATACATAAGACCTGCAAGTTTAAAATATAATCTTCACGAGCTTTTTAATGAAACTATATCACAATACGAAAATACTAAAAAGAAATTTCATAGTAATAATTTATTAAATGATTATACTAACAAAAAATCATCTTTGCTTTCATTACACGATACAACGATGAGAATTTCAATGAAAAAATTTTCAAAAGATGATATGAAAAACCTTATGGAGAATTATCATTTTTAATAAAACGGGATACTCCCAAATCAAACTTACACACTTTTCAGGATAGTGTCTTTCTATGCCACAAAAAAAAGCGACTAACTAATTAAATAGTAGTCGCTTAAAAACGAGTAAAATAGCAATGTTAGTTATTTTCTATATAATTAGTTATTTTTTGTTGCAAGTCTTTAGGCACTCTATTATCAAATCTGTAAGAATATATCAAGCTATGATATTGTTTGCTCTCTTCTAAATATTCTTTTAATTCTATAATAAAATTAAATTCCTCAAAAGTTTCCGAAGGGTCAATACCTGGATACTTATCTTCTAAATCTATTTGTATATTTTCTATCCTACCCAAAAATATAGAGGAATTATTTTTATTATGAACATATTTTTTTACGTTTATAAACAACTCCAAAATATCATTTTTAATGTTTTCGTTCAGTTCAATTAGTTCGTTTTCCTGCTCCTCGTATTCATCTGTTTCGGTTTCAATTTCCTCCTGGTTTATTTCCTGTTCTTCGTATTCGTTCAATTCCTCTTTTAGTGCCTCGTTTTCACTTTTTAAGGTGGCATATTGACTCTCCAGTGTAGCGTATTCCGAAGACAAATGGTCGTGAGCTGTTTCCATACCCTCATAATTAAACTCTAATTTTTCTAATCGTTCTTTAACTTCTTTTAGTTCTTTTTTTAGCTCTCTTTTTTCCTCATCTTGTTCAATTGTTCGGTCAAGGATATTTATTTCATGTTCCATTTCTAATTGTCGGAGTTCAATTATACCCTCCATGTTATCAGCTGTTTGTGGTATATCCATACTGTTTATAAACGGTTTTTGTGAACGTTTTTGAACGTTTTTGTCATCGTTTATAAACGTTTTTTGTAAACGTTTTTGAACGTTTGGATTGTCGTTTATAAACGTTTTTTCTTCGGTTGCTTTTTTGTAAAGTTGGTATGCCTGCGACTTGCTAATTTCAAGTTCCTCACCAATATCTGCAAAAGATAATCCTTCCTCGTCTCGTAATTCTAATACTTGTTTTTGTAACATGATTTTTTTTGTTTAATGATTAATAATTAATTTGTTTTTTTTAATCTGTTGCAAGTTTAGAACAAATAATAATAAAAATCAAGCTATAGACGAAAAGCACGAGAATTTCGGGAACAAAATGGCTCTTTTGTTTTGCTAAATTCTGTTTTTATAGATAAAATAAAGTATTGAAGTATTGTTTTTAGAAAAAACTTTGACTTTTATAGGTAAAAAGACGGTTGCATAATTAAATTATTTTTGTTTTTATAGGTAAAATAAAAAAACGTTTTCAGGTAGAAATGTTTTTAATGTAGTTTTCGCCATATTGTCATTGTTTTTTTTGTCGCAATGGTATAAAAAAAGCCCTGCGGATAGTTCCACAGGGCTTTTTTGTTCTTTTTTATAAAAAAATCTAATCTTGATTTAATTGTTTTTCAATTTCATTTCTTAATTCTTTTTTGTTTGGCAAATAAAGTTGATATTTATTTACAAAAAGCTGTGAACTTATGTTGTGCATAGCATATTGTATAAGTAATTCGTCTTTTTCTTTTGCCAAAACAATACCTATTGGAGGGTTGTCGCCTTCAACATTTTCCTCATTTTCAAAATATCCGAGATACATATTCATTTGTCCAACATCTTGATAACTTGCCTCTTCTCTTTTTAAATCAATTAATACAAAACATTTTAATATTCTATGATAAAAAACTAAATCTACAAAATGTGGACGATTTCCAACAGGAATACGGTATTGCCTACCAATAAAAGCAAAACCTTTTCCGAGTTCAAGTAAAAATTGTTTTAGGTGTGTAATAATTTTATTTTCTAATTGTTTTTCGGTATAATTATATGGTTCTGGAATTTTCAAAAAATCAAGAATATAAGGCTCTCTTATAATGTCTTCGGGCTTTTGTATTATTTGCCCTTTTTGTGCTAATTCTAAAATGCCTTTTTTATCTTTGGAACTCGCAAGTTTTAAGTATAAAGATGATTTTTTTTGTCGTATTAGTTCTCTTATAGACCATTTTTCATTAATTGTTTGTTGCAAATAAAAACTACGTTCTAACTTATCTGATATTTTTAACAGTTCAATAAAATGAGACCAACTCAAAAGGTGCGACAGTGTCGCACCTTTTGGAAATTCTAAGTAGAACTGTCTCATTCTCTTAATGTTACTTAAACTAAATCCTTTATTATATTTTAGTTTTAAGTCAGTAGAAAGATTTTTTAATAACGATTTTCCATATTCAGCTCTTGCTTTTCCTTTTTGTTCAAATTCAACAATGTTTTTTCCTATATTCCAATAAGTATCAATCAAATGTGTATTAACAGATAAAACAGCTTTTTGTGTTCCTTGCACATAAGTATCCGAAATTTGCGATATTAAATTTTGGTAATTATTATTATTTTTAAGTTCGTTTTTCATGTGTTTTTTGTAATTCATAATTTTAAAATACAAATATAAAATTATTTTGATTTAATTAAATTTTTATTACAATTCGTTAATTTCAGTAACAGTAAGGTTTAATGATTTAGCTATAATATTTATATCCACACCACTATTAAGTAATTGTTTAGCAAATACATAAACCTCTGTTGTTGTCTCTTCTTGTTCATTAAAAACTTTTTTCATGTCATCTTTAAGGTCTTGGATTGTAATATTTAGATATTTCATTGTTGTTTTTATATCCGAGTGTCCAAAGATATTTTTTAGCATTTCTATTCTACCGCCTGCCTGTAAATAATTTATTCCAAAGGTTCGGCGACCTGTATGTGTTGTAATAAATTCATGTTTTTGTTTTACTATTTCTATTCTTTTTTTTCTTTGGAATAATATTTTTTCTATTTCGTCATTAATTTCAGCTAATTTACAAAGTTCTTTTACATAAACATTAAATTTTTGATTGCTATATTTAGGTATAAAAGTTTCATTATCAATATATTTACTAACCAATTCTTTTGAATATTTATTTAGTGGAATACGTTGTTGTTTTGCCGTTTTGTAAGAAGTAAAAACAAGCATGTTATCAATAATATTAGATTTTTTTAAATTATTTAAGTCCACATATCGCAAACCAGTATAACATTCAAACATAAAAAGGTCTCTTATTTTGTCTAATCTGCTGTTTTTAACAAGTTTAAAATAAAATAGTCTTTTTCGTTCCTCGTCTGTTAAAGACACAAAAGTTGTTTCGGTATTATAGTTAAATTTGAATTTTTGATAATCTTTTTGTGTATGTATATTTTTTTCATGTCCCCACTGCATAAACGCTTTTATTATCTTTGCATAACTTTCCACAGTGCTGTTTACAAGCTCGTTTACTTCAAATAAGTAATCTAAAAAATGATTGTAAAATTGAATATCAATATCATTAATTTTTATTCGTATATTATAGAAGTCTGAAAATTCAATTAAATGTTTAAGTGTTGTTCTGTATTTCTTTATCCTTCTTGCAGATACTTCTTTATTTTTATATTCTATAAAATCGTTAAAATGCTCATAAAACTGTTTAGAAATATCTTTATTTACTTTCCATATATTTAATTCTTTTATGCTCTCTTCTACATCTTTTATTGAAATTATATCTACTTCTTTACTTTTTGTATAAATACTATTTTCTATATTATCAAGTTGATTTTTAACCGTCCAGTAGTCAGTATAATTTATTTTCGGTCTGTGTTTTCTAAAATTCGGTTACCCGTTTAACATTGGACAAAAAACTCGTGTAAAGCGTGGACGCTTTACGCATAATCAACTATGCGGCAAGCGTCCACGCTTGCCACGACAAATCGTTGAAAATCAATTTAGTCCAACCTTACGTGGGTAGCCTAAAATTCCAATATTTCGGATTTATTTTTATTTGTGTGCTTTTTTTCAATCTTTTTTTTTCAATTATTATTATTAAATAGATAATTGTTTTGTTTTTGCTTTTTGCTTCTTTTAGATTAAAGTTAATTTTCATTTTCAGATAGTTGTTTTTCAGATAGTTATTTAGGGGTCAGAGGGGGCAAATATATAAAAAAAATAGTAAATAGCAAAATACGTAGGTAAGTGTTTTTTTATCAATGGTCTGCAAATAAGTATTTTAATAAATATAGGTAGGTATAAGAAAAGTGCAAGATATTTCTATTGGGGCTACAAAATACAGCACTAACTAACTGCTAATAAGATTTTTATCTTTTTTTCATTTGACCAGGGGACGATTTGGGGACGATTTTTTTCCTAAAAAAAGCTATTTTACATCTGTTTCCTCAGATAATTTTTATTTTTGTTGAGGCAAATGTATAAAAAAAACTGGGATTTTGTAATATTTGCAATAAAAAAGCCCTTGACTAAATTTAGTCAAGGGTTTTTTATTTGTGCTAAGTCTTAATAAAATAATGCGATATGCTTCATCGACGGAACTTTTTTTTATCGCATTGGCTTGTGAAATTTGAGCGATAGTGAAAACGGAGCAAGCTACCACATTTTCCAAGAAAATGTTATGTGTTTTTTTTATCTATTCTTGCATTCACGTCTTTAAAAATATCACTGTATTGTTGTTTGATAAAATCAATACCCTCTTCTTCTCGCTCTATTTTAAAATCAAAACTTTTTATAATGTAGTTGTGTCTTGCTTCTGCTTTGTCAAGTAATCTATCCCACAAAATAACATAAATATTAATGTTTTCTCCAAAAGTAAAATGTCCAAATTTTCGGTCTTTTTGTGTGCATTCTGCCTCTAACTGTTTATTCATCTTTTTTCCTAATAAATAAAAAGTCCATTCTGTCTTATTTTTATCAAAATTACTATCACTACTTACTTCAAACGCATATCTTTTTATTTGACTGAGATGGTCAGTATTTAAAGTTGTTGATGGTCTTTTTAATTCTATCACTAAGTTTTTATATGTATCAGCTTTTCCTAAATTAAACGATTTAAATAAACATAAATCAGGAATATCTTTTAATTCATCATTTTCATAGTTGGCAATAATTTCTTGAAAATCATCTCTTCCTAATTGTTCCAAGTGTCTTTTTAATACAGTTGTTAATTTTTGGTCTGCAACTACTCCATTTGTATAATCATCTCCAAATAGCCAAGTTTCATTTTGTATTATTTTTTGAAAATGCTTTCTTTCTAACATTGCATCTCTAATTTTTTTATCATCAAAAATCTGTCTTATTCCAGATATTATTTTGATACGGTTTGTTACAAGAGTTGCAGTGCTAATAACATTTGTCAAGCTAACTTTTTCTAAAAGTTCACTAAACTCGTCAATTTTATTTTTAGGTAATTTTAGAACTTCAAGTAATACATTTTTAAGATTTTGTGATTTATTCTCAATAGCTTCCTTAATAAGTTCAAACATAAGTAATTTACTTCGATTATCTGTCTTATTATAGTCAGGTAAATGCTTACTAACATTTAATGCAATTATATCAAATGCTTGGTGTGTTACTTTTTCTACTTTATTTTTAGGCTTCTTTTTATAAGGATATAGTTTTTCTTTTTTTAGTTTGTCTATAAAGCTAAGTGCGTCTTTATGCTTTTTATTAGTAATATATTCTTTTGTTTTCTCTTTGATAATTTCAATTGCAGGTATTAGTATCTCATTTTGCATATTGATATCTAATGCACCATCGTCTTGCAAATCTTGAATGTAATCAGATGTAACATATGTTGTTATATAATCTCCTTTTGCATGTATTCCAAGATTAACTTCTAATAATGAAATCCAGTTTTTTCCACATAAATAGATTTTCTTTTCAACTGGTATATTCCATTCTATAATTTTCAGTTTAAAATTGTGAATTAAATCTTTTTGTTCTTTGTCTTCAATTTTAAAAAAATCTTCTTTCTTATTTTTTATGTGCTTATTTAATTCAAGTGGAATATTTTCAAGATTTATTCTGAATTTTTGTTTTAAAGAACTAAAGTTTCGGAGTTGATAAAAAGATGTAAATCAATGTTTTATTTTTTATAA
>JAOZQN010000780.1 GCA_029932195.1 Bacteroidales bacterium
TTTTTTAACTTTTTGATATTTAAGATGTTATAAACTCCGAAACTTCAGTTAATTATACAACAAAGATACAACAAATATTGATAAGTTTTACAATATTTATTAGCATATTAAAAACACATTTTAATAGTTTAATCTTTTATGCATCTTACAGAGCAACCATAATCAGTATTTGTATTTTCTCTATGAACAGCACTCTCTTTATACCAGAAATTTCTTGCATACGAACTACCTTTGTCAATAACAGTGCTTTCCCACAAGCGTGTGCTATAACCAAGTGTGTGATAATCCGAGCCTATTTCATTATAGCCACCACCTGCAGGAAATAAATTAAAACCACTAATATTAGTGCCATCTCCATTTTCATACCAACCATTTTTAGATTTTAAATCTTGACCGGCAACTTTCCAGCCCCCATATTGATTTACCAAAAAATCCCATTCGTTTTTGGATGGTAAATGCCAACCATTAGGACAAGCTTGTATTGCTGCGTCCCAAGTATAAAGTAACCCTAAGTTTTTTCTATACTCTTCGTCAAAATTATAAGCCCACGAATCAGAAGAAGTCTTATAATCCAAGTTTTCTGCAAACCATGTAACTTCTTTGCCTTTTAGAACATCTGTATACGTAGTAGTTCTATAAACTCTTCCATCACGTGGGTCTTTAAAAGTGCCTGTTTGTTGGGCATAAATCTGTGTAAATGACAATAAAATTACTATTGTAATAAAAAAATATTTCATATTATTTGTATTTAAAATTATTAATTCTTTGTTTTTTATTTCGTAGTTATAATTTTTTATATATTTCTAAATACCATAGCATCTTCGTTCCACCAAAAATAAATTGTTACTATTTTATCTGGCCAGCCATTCATGGCTAATGAAGTGAGATTCGCACCTTCTACCCACATTTTTACAGCATCTTCGTCTTCGTCATAACCATCATATACAAACCAACCATTGTCTCTATCATATTCTGTATAAAAAACAGTTAAAGAGAAATAAGAATCTCCTACTAGAAATTCTACCAAAAATTCAGTGCTTTCATTATCTAAAACAGTAAATTTTACGGAACCTTTTTCTCCTAATTCTTCTTCCAAATCAGTCCATTCGTCTGACCATCCTTCCCATTCTTCTGTATATTCATTTTTTTCTTGCTCCATATAAGATGTTATCTTCATGCTTTCTTGTGCATAAGTATTGTTTATAAGAACAAAAAAAAATGTAATTATTAAAATTAAATTAAAATGTTTCATAATTTATAATTTGGTTATTTATTTATTGTTTAAAAAAAAAAAATATTTATACAGGTTTATTAATTTTTTTCCTGTTTTTCCGATTTATAGTCCTTTTATTTTGGTGGACTTTTGTTTTTTTTTTCCATTGCACATATCGGTAACTGCTTGGTGGCGGTGGTTTTGTGGTATTTTAGGTGTGCTTCGCACACCTAAAATACCACAAAACCACTGACATCCAAGCAAATGATATGTGCTTATGTCTATCTTTATTCGTGCATATTCGTCAGTGAATTAAAAATATTTTCCACCAAACTATCAAATTTTCCAATATGTATTTTTATTTCATCTATTGAAAATTGCTGGTCAAAATATAATTTAACCATTTTTACAACTGTTTGTCTTTGCTCGACAAGAGAACGTTCATTTAAGTTAAAAGCGTCTTTTGTTAGTTCTGCTTTTTTATATTTATCCGAATTTATATCTCCCTCTTTGATTAAAATCTCACCTGTAAATGAATATTTAAAAAAATCATTTGGATTTTCAATTGATGGATTTATTAAGTGTTGATATTCTTCTTGTTTTATCCTATAAGTATTATCCTTGTATTTTGCACCAAAATATTCATTATTTGTTGAAGTAAATAAATTAGACCATTTAAATCTAAAAATCGGAAACATACTTTGTTTGTGAAAATGGTCAATGTGAGAAGAATAATTACTTTCTTCAATATCAATTTCTGTATATGCACATTGATAATTTTGCTCTGGAATAGTATTTTGTTCTATATTCTCATCAGGAACTAATCCCGATAGCATATAAGTTCTTATATTATCACGAATTTCTGCAATATCATTCCATTCAACAGGATTATTTCTGCGAATAAAATTCGTAAAGAATACTGGTTCTCTTTTATTTATTCGCTTCATTTTCTTTTTTTCTTTTTAAAATTTCTAAACGTATCATTGCTAAATCACTATCAAATTTACCAATCGAATTTTCTAATTCGCTTAATAATAAATCAAATTCATTTGTATCCATTTTATTTTGAAGTAGTAATTTTTTTAATTTTGTTAGTTTTTTTTCGATAATTGGGGTTCTCAATCCTTTAACTTTGAAAATATCAAGTAGGATTTCATCGACTTTCCTTCCGAAAGATTTAGATGATGTATCTATTACTTTTATTGCGTTATTTTCTTTTACTAATACTTTTACATATTTATTTTCAACCGCTGAAACTATATGAGGTGAATGTGTTGCAATAATTATTTGGTTATTATTTTTTT
>JAOZQN010000781.1 GCA_029932195.1 Bacteroidales bacterium
CCTACGCTAATGAGTTGAAATTTAGAAAGTGTAAAGTAGATATGAAAAACGCCAATAAATATGTGTAAATGCAGTCAGGTGTTTTTCACCTGACTGAGGCAAAAATATTAATTGTTAAATTGTTAAAATACTCCATTGTTAAGGTGTTGTATTTTATCGTTTTAGCGATTCAGTAATAAGGCAATTCAGGGCTACCAACGTAAGGTTGGATTTTTTCATTATAAAGTTTCGCCTTTGTCAAAGTTTTTTTCACTTTGACAAAGTTGTAATTCGCAATATTAGTGGTAGCCACAACTTTGACAAAGTAAAAAAACTTTGTCAAAGATATTTTTTTTATCCAACTTTATGCGGATAGCTCAATTCAGAAATAGAACAATTTAACAATTTAACAATAAATAAAAACCATGAAACTAATTTTTGCAACAAACAACAAAAACAAATTACGAGAGATAAGTCAGATTTTAAACCAAAAATATGAGCTATTGAGCTTAAAAGATATTGGTTTTCACGATGATATAGAAGAAACAGAATCTACAATAAAAGGCAACTCGGAGCTGAAAGCAGATTTTATTAATCAAAAATATAAAATAAATTGTTTTGCAGACGACACTGGCTTAGAAATTGATTACCTAAACGGAGAACCAGGAGTTTTTTCGGCAAGGTATGCAGGTGATAGCCACAACGATGAGGCAAATATAAAAAAAGTATTACAAAAATTGGAAGGAGTAAAAAATCGTAAAGCACAGTTTGTTACGGTAATAACTCTAATTCTTGATGATAAAAAATACTTTCTCGAAGGCATAATAAAAGGAGAAATTACAGAACAAAAACACGGAGAAAATGGTTTTGGATACGACCCAATATTCCGTCCCGAAGGATACTCAGAAACTTTTGCAGAAATATCTGCCGAAACAAAAAATGAAATAAGCCACAGAGCAATTGCTACAAAAAAATTAATAGAGTTACTTAATAAAAACATTGTTAAAGATTGCTAAATATTGTTGAATTGTTAATGTTTTTATGCAGTATAAAAACCTAACAATGAGTCCATTCCGAGAAGTGTATTTTGCCAAACTCGGCGTTGAATACAAATTTCAAAATACTCATTTACAATAAGTGCAATGAGACATGCTCATTGTGTTTATGAAATTTGAATCCGCCTTGATTTTGGCAAAAATACACTTCTCGGAGTGGGCGCAACAATAAAACAATTTAGCAATAAAACAATAAAACAATATAACCTATGTCAAGACGAGAAAAAGCAATACATGATATGAATGAGCTTGGACGTCAGCATATTCCATTTCTTTTTCTTATTGATTTTGAACAAGAAAAACCTGTTGTTCTTAGAGCAAATAAAATAGATAGCAAAGAAATAAAATTTCATTTTAATAGAAATGCGAACATTGAATGTGAATATAGAAAGGATAAGGAACTAAAAATGAGTAAAAAAATAGTCTCGTTTGAGGAATACCAAAAATCATTTGAAATAGTAAAAGAAAATATAGATTTAGGAAATACTTATTTATTAAATCTAACAAAACCTTCCGAAGTTGAAATAGAACATAGTTTTGATGAAATATTTTTTAAAAGTAAGGCTAAATATAAAATGAATTTTCGTAATGAATTTGTCTTTTTCTCTCCCGAAATATTTGTGAAAATAGAACGAGGCAAAATCTCCTCTTATCCCATGAAAGGCACTATTGATGCCTCAATAGAAAATGCAGAATCCATAATATTAAACGACAAAAAAGAAATTGCTGAGCATAACACAATCGTTGATTTGATTAGAAACGACCTTAATATGGTGGCAAAAAATGTGAAAGTGAAAAAATTTCGTTATATTGATAAAATAAAAACGAATAATAAAACTCTTTTGCAAGTTAGCTCCGAAATAGTTGGTGATTTGCCTAAAAAGTTCCACAAAAATATTGGAGATATAATTTTCAAGCTACTTCCTGCTGGTTCGATTAGTGGAGCACCAAAGAAAAAGACAATTGAAATTATTAAACAAGCAGAAAATTATTCTCGTGGATATTACACAGGAATTGCTGGATATTTTGACGGCAGAAATTTAGATAGCTGTGTGATAATTAGATATATAGAAAAAGACAACAAAAATCTTTTCTACAAAAGTGGAGGCGGAATAACAAGTTTTAGCAATCTTGAAAAAGAATACAACGAACTGGAAGACAAAATTTACATTCCAATCTAAATCACTCCTCACATTACAATATCCAGTTTGGCTGCTCATAGTAAGCAGTCTGTAAATTCTTGTGCAATGTTTTTCTTGATTTTGATTTTCAGGTGCTTACCCAAAATATTGTTTCCTCAAACAACTTTTGACAATCATAATAGTCTTGTGTTTATTAATAAAACAATTCGTAATCCAACGAAGTTTTGATAATAAAATTTAAGAAAATAATATTTTTTGCAATATATTTCTTAATTTTGAAACTTATTTAACTGAAGTTTCGGAGTTTGTAAATTCTTTATTTAAAGCTCATTATTAAT
>JAOZQN010000782.1 GCA_029932195.1 Bacteroidales bacterium
CACGACAAACTTTTTATAGATGCATATGAAGGTTGTTTTGATTCCTAATTGGTATAACTATTACATTTAGTTATGTAGGTTACGAAAAAAAAATGATAAAACTTAACCTGGATATAGCAAAAAACAGCCTTGATATAGCTCTTTTACGCTCTGAAATATATTTGGAGAAAATTTCTGTAACAGCCGAAAAAGAAAAAATCTTCAGAGTTAATCCAAATGCTGTAAGTTCAGTTTCTATATCACCAAAGCTAATAGAAAAGCTTCCAAATTTTGGAGAAGTCGATATTATGCGAGCATTTCAACTTTTGCCAGGTATAAGCGGGAGCAATGAAACATCAGCGGGTTTGTATGTTAGAGGCGGAACTCCCGACCAAAATCTTATATTATTCGATGGAATGAGCATTTATCATGTTGACCATTTTTACGGATTTTTTAGTGCATTTAATGCAAATTCTATTGATGATGTTGAATTATACAAAGGAGGATTTCCTGCCGAATTTGGCGGAAGAACATCAAGTGTTCTTGATATAAAAGGTAAACCGGCTGATATGCAAAATTTTAATCTCGGCGGTAGTTTGAGTTTGTTAAGTGTGAATGCTTTTACCGAAATTCCTATTGTTAAAGATAAACTATCTTTACAAATATCATTTCGTCGTTCATATACTGATGTGATTAAGAGTGGATTATACAACAATATTTTTGATATGTATAATGATTCAGAAGACGAAACATCACTCGGTGGAGGTCCAGGAGGAAGAGGAGGCAGACAAATGGAAACTTTTGAGCCGTCATTTTATTTCTACGATTTGAATTCTAAACTTTCATTTAAACCTACTAAAAAGGATCTGTTTACATTTAGCTTTTATAACGGAAAAGACAATCTAGATAATTCTCGTAGTCAAACATTTGGTACTAATTCTGAAAATAGTACCGAGATTAAAGACATTGTAGAATGGGGAAATATCGGAACAAGTACTGGCTGGCAAAGAAATTGGACTGATAAATTTATGTCAGATTTATCTGTATCATATTCAAATTATTTCAGTATTGCCGATAAAAAAATTGAGATGACTACGGGAGGCACCTCAAATTTAAGAAATACAAATACTTAGTCTCTGGACGGAAATAGGTAATAAGCAATCATACAGTGTGTTATCTTGTTAAATTGGTTTGAATGTTTTGTATTTTACAAACTT
Organism: Bacteroidales bacterium; assembly: GCA_029932195.1. Lineage (GTDB taxonomy): Bacteria > Bacteroidota > Bacteroidia > Bacteroidales > JAOZQN01 > JAOZQN01. The sequence goes on from JAOZQN010000782.1 coordinate 1,197, forward strand.
ATAGCATTGTCTGTTTTTTTTACACCGTGATTATCAGTGTTTTATCTTTTTTTGTTTTTAAACATTCAAATTGATTTAGCCTTGTATTTATTTGATATATAAATTGTTATCTATTTCCGTCCAGACACTACTTATGAAGATAATAATGTAAAAGATTTTAGTTTCAGACTTGGCAATGAATGGAATATTTTAGAAAATAACACATTAAAATTCGGCACTCAAATAACTTATAATGATATAAGTTACAAATATATACAAAGCGACACACTTAGTATTATCGACAAACAAAACTACGGAACGCAATATGCTGGATACCTTCAAGACCAACACACATTTTTTGATAAACTAAAAATAAATGCAGGTTTAAGAGCTACATATTTTGATGCTACTGACAAAATGTATTACGAACCTCGATTATCGGCAATTCTGCAACTGCCTTATAATTTCAAACTCAAAGGAGCAACCGGATTATACTATCAATTTATAAGTAGAACGGTTCGGGAAGATGTGCTTTCGGGAAGTAAAGATTTTTGGATGTTAGCAGACAATGTGAATGTGCCTGTGAGTTCTGCAATTCATTATATTGCCGGAATTGATTGGGAGCAAGGTAAGTATCTTTTTGGGGCAGAATTCTTTCATAAAGACATGACAGGTTTGTCAGAATATTCAATGCGTTTTAGCGGTAATAGAAATAATATTCAAACCAACGAGCTTTTTTTTCAAGGCACAGGCGTAGCAAAAGGTTTTGAGCTTTTGGCACAAAAGAAATCAGGAAAAGCAACAGGCTGGCTTGCATATACATACACCGATGTTACACATACCTTTCCTGAAATGAATAACGGTTTGCCGTTTTACGCACTGCACGACCAAACCCATGAATTTAAGGCTGTTTACAGTCAAGAAATTGGGAATTGGGATTTATCTGCAACATGGATATATGCAACTGGAACTCCCTATACAGCCCCCGAAGGCGAATATCAACTTAGTTTATTGGACGGCACTCAATACAGCTATATCCACGTAAGCGACAAAAATTCATATCGTTTGCCTGATTATCACAGACTGGACATTTCCGGAAGGTATAATTTCAATATTGGCAAAGCAAAAGCAAATATTGGTCTGTCAGTTTTCAATGTTTACAATCACGAAAATATTTGGTATAAATCATTTGAAACAGACGAAGAAAGCGGACAGTTGATAGAAACAAATATTACAAAACTTGGTTTTACTCCAAACTTATCATTTAAAGTTTATTTACATTAATAATTAACTGAAGTTTCGGAGCATCTTTAGTCTTTATTTTACAAGTTTTTATT
>JAOZQN010000184.1 GCA_029932195.1 Bacteroidales bacterium
TTATAAAAAATAAAACATTGATTTACATCTTTTTATCAACTCCGAAACTTTAGATATTAAAAATCAAAAACGTCAATATTATGGAAAAAGTTCTTACACGAAAAAAGAAAAAAATAGCATTGCAACCGCAAGCTGAATTAATGAAAATATACAAAGAAAAAAAAAACTCATATATTGGAATTCCTAAAGGTGAACTTAGCGAAGAAAAACGAATACCGTTAAGTCCAATTGCTGTGTCTTTTTTCACCAACGAAGGATACGACGTTTTTATAGAATCGGGAGCTGGCAAAGGTGCAAATTATTCCGACGAGGAATATATAAATGCAGGGGCAACAATTACAAAAGATAAAAAAGAGATTTTTCAATGTTCTATAGTAATCAAAATTTCGCCTTTTAGCGAAAAAGAAATTGATATGCTTGGTAATAATCAAACAATTATTTCGGCACTTCAACCCACTTCACAAACAAGGACAAATATAACAAAATTAATAGCAAAAAACACCAATGCCATTGCTTTTGAATATATTAGAGATAATCAAAATTTTTATCCTTTTGTTCAGCTAATGAGCGAGATAGCTGGTAGCACTTCAATAATGATTGCCTCCGAAATGCTAAGTAACAAAAATGGAGGAAAAGGAATTTTACTTGGAGGACTTGCTGGAATTTCACCAGCCGAAATTGTGATTATTGGTGCAGATACGGCATGTAAATCGGCAATAAAAATAGCTAATCAACTTGGTGCTACAGTCAAAGTTTTTGACAATGATATTAATAAATTGATAGATATTCAAAATGTTTTTGGAAAAAATACTTTTACATCTACTACTACTGAAAAAGTTTTGCTAAAAGCTCTGGAGTCTGCAGATCTTATTATCAATACAATGCAAAAAGATTTTAACAAAGATTATATAATTACCAACGAAATGGTGGAAATGATGAAAGAAAAATCAGTTATAATTGACTTAAAAGTTGAAGCAGGCTCGGTTGTAGAAACTTCAAAATTAACGACTTTCAAAAATCCTATCTATACAAAATATGGAGTATTACATTATTGCGTTCCCAATATTGCTTCACGAGTTGCACGCACCTCATCTATTGCAATTAGTAATATTTTAACTCCAATTGTCGCAAAAATAATGGAATACAGGGGCGTATTGCCCGTTATAAAAGAAGACGCAAATGTTCGGAATGGAACATATTTATTGAGAGGGATTTTAACAAATGCCACTCTTGGTAACAGATTTGATTTAGAGTCAAAAGATATTAATTTATTAATGATTGCATTTTAAAATGAATATTGATATTTGGCTATTGGCTTTTGGTTTTTAGCAAAAAAAAATAACTTAGAAATATATTTATTTTTTTAGCCAATAACTAACAGCTAATATTAATAAAATCCTCAACCTTAAGAAAAACATGAAAAAAACACTATTAATTTTTGCAATAATTTTATTTGTAAATAATATTTTTGCACAAAAAACTGCTCCACAAATAATTTGGGAACAGACTTATGGTAGCCCCGGAAAAGACGAAGCCCTTGACATTGTAGAGACTATAGACGATGGTTATGTTGTTGCGGGCTATTCAAAATATTTGAAAAAATTAGATGTAAGTGGAAATTTTTGGGTTTTTAAAATAGACTCTACTGGCTATTTGACGTGGGAACGAAAATATGGTCAAGCAAAAGCAGATATTGCAACATGTATTGTAGAAAATAAAACTTATACATACTCTGTTGCAGGATACACATATTCCAGAGGCTTGGGTAGTAGAGATTTATGGCTTTTAGAAATAAATACTCTCGGTGCACCTCAATGGCATAAAACTTATGGAGCAACAGGCAAAGACGCAGCTAACGACCTTGTTGCACTCAAAGATGGTGGATACCTAACTTGTGGATACAAAAAGCATGGTTCTCATTCTTACGATTTTTGGGCATTGAAAATTAATAAATTTGGAACAGTATTATGGGAGAGAGTTTTTGATAATAGATCGGAAGATATTGCAAATAAAATTATAGAAGACTACGATAGTGGATACATGATTTGTGGAAATACAAGATCTACAGAAGATGCAAAATGGGACGGTTGGTTAATAAAACTTAGCAGTAAGGGTAATAAAGTTTGGGATAAAAAATATGGAGGAAGTGAAGACGATGAAATATCTGGAATAGTCCCAACATCAGATAGTTGCCATGTTATTTGTGGAAGCACCAAGAGCAAAGGAAATGGACTTTTTGATTTTTGGGCATTAAAAATTGATAATAAAGGAGAAGTTATTTGGGAAAAAACTTTTGGAGGAATTCACGATGATAAAGCAAATAGTATTTATGCCACAAATGATGGTGGCTATGTAATGGCAGGTTATACCGAGTCTAAAGGTAGTGGACAAGGAGATTTTTGGGTTGTAAAAATAGATAAAAACGGAGAACTTCTTTGGGATAAAGCTATTGGAGGCAAAGAGTATGATGTCGCATATACTGTTCTCCAAACAACTTCTGGAAAATATGTAATTAGTGGAGGCACATACTCCAAAGGTGCAGGAGGTTGGGACGCATGGATTGTGAAATTAGCGGCAGACTAAAAATGAGTTCAACCTTTGAGTCCATTCCAAAAATATGCTTTTCGGAGTGGACTCAAAAATATACTTTTCTGAGTAGATTCAATTATATTAAAAATAATACTCTAAACCTATTTTATTTGTGCTACAATACTCATTTCCATAGCAATATCAAGAGTTTGCTCTGCTCTTGTGTCTAAAATTTCAAAAAATAATATTGAAAAATCTGATTTTTTTAATTTAATATAAACATCTTTTGCTCCGTAGAGATAATAATTTTCAGTTATTACAAGTTTGTGGTTTTCACCGTCTTGTTTAAAGAAGATAACTTTATTTTTGCCTTTTTCTGAAATATAATATCCTGCTGGCGACTCAATATAACTTTGTTTTGAAATATGCAATTTTGGTTTGTCCAAGTAAGGGTTACCACTTGTAGGGCAGAATGTTGTGCAGTTTCCGCACTCATTGCACCAGTCCGCAATATTTGCAACCTGATATTTTTGCTCAATTTTAAATTCTTTGTCTGCAACAATTTCGTGGTTTTCGTCTTTGATAATTATTTTGTGCAAATTTTGTGTAAATGGCTCAATTTCATATCCTTTGTTAGCCAAGTTAGGACAAACTGTAACACAAATATTGCAAAGTTCGTCGCAATACAAACATCTATCAGCCTCTTCTTGTGCTTCTTCGGAAGTAAAAGTTGTGCTAATTAAATTGAAATTATCTCTCTCACTTATAGCAATTTCTGCCGCTTTTACGGGAGGAATTCGTTTTGCTTTTTTTACTTTCAGTTCTGCAAGAGAAATATCTTTTTTGGCAATAAAAGTTTCTTTGGTATAGTTTGGATTTTCTTTTTTGATGATAGTTTCAGCAACTTCTCTTCCGTCTGCTACTGCCGAAATTATTGATGAAGCACCGTCCAAAGCATCGCCTCCGATAAAAACATTTTCTATTTGTGTGCTAACTGTTCCTGCAGGTTCAAGAAGTTGATTATCAATAAAATCAATATCCAGATTTTGTCCAACAGCAGGAATAATTGTATCAAATTTCATTTCAAATTCCGAGTTTGGAATTTTTACTGGTCGTGGTCTGCCAGAGCTGTCTTTTTCGCCAAGTTCCATTTTAGTGCAAAGCATTCCTATAACTTTTCCGTTTTCAGAAATAATTTTCTCAGGAGATACAAGTTCCATAACATCAACACCTTCCTCTATTGCTGCCTCAATTTCTAAATAAAATGCTGGCATCTGTGATTTTGTGCGACGATAAATAATTTTTACACTACCGTCCTTGCCTACAAGTCTTTTGGAGATTCTTGCAACGTCCATAGCAGTATTTCCACCGCCAATAACTGCAACATTTTTACCAATATTAAGTGTTGGGTCTTTTTTAGTCTTAAAAAGAAAATCAAAAGTGTCAATAATTCCGTCATTATCAAGACCTTCAAGCCTGATTTGAGCAGTTGCATTTGCTCCTACGGCAACAAAAACATATTTATTTTTGGCTCGTAAATTTTCAAAACCTTCAAAATCTATTTTATGATTATAAATAATTTTAACACCCATTTCGGTTACTCTATTCACGTCAATATCAATATCTTCGTCTTCAATTCTAAACGAAGGAATTGCATTTGCCACCATTCCTCCCGATTTTTCTTTTGCTTCATAAATTTTAACCTCAAAACCTTGTAAGCGAAGATAATAAGCCGCAGACAAACCTGCTGGTCCTGCACCAACTATGGCTACTTTTATTCCATTGTTTTTTATTTCTAAATTTTTATGATTTTGAGCAGTATCAAACTCTGTTACAAATCGTTTTATATCTCTGATTTGCAATGAAGTATCGTAGTTTATTCTTGTGCATTTATATTGGCAAGTGTGGTCGCAAACCATTCCAGTAATCATTGGAGTAGCGTTGGTTTCAATAATTGTTTTGAAAGCTTTTTCGTATTCACCTTTTGCGGTAAAATAAAGATACTGAGGAATATGCTGTGTTGTAGGACAAGTTGTTACGCAAGGAGCAGAAATACAGTCAAATAAGCCTAATTTTGTGTTTGTTTTTATAGATTTATCAGAAAAACTTTCTTTTTTATATCGTTTGTCCTCAAGCACTTGGTCTGCATAATTATTTAATTTTGCAAGCGGATTGTTTTCCGAATTTTTAGAAATATAGTCTTGTAAATTTTCTGTTCTAATTCCGTTTGCTCTAAGCTCTTCAAAATATTGATGCAATCTGCCGTATCCACCAGGTTTCAGCAAATCTGACGAAACAGTTATTGGATAAATTTTGCAAGCCAAAATATCTGAAATATTAAAAGCATCTGCACCTCCTGAAAATGAGACGTTTAGTTTTCCATCAAATTCGTTTTGCAATTTTCGGGCAACATTTATAGAAATTGGATGCAAAGCATTTCCACTCATATACATCATTTCGTTTTCTTTGCCAAAAACATCTTTATTATTTGTATTTTCTAATGTATTGGTAAGTTTTATCCCAAAAAACACGTCTTTTTCTTTTGCGGCAACTGTCAGATTTTTAATCATTTGCACTGCCTCAGGATATTTTAAATCGTGTTCAAAAGCAAGGTCTGGAACATCGGTAGAAAAACCAGAGTTCTTAATTATTTTTCGTAAATCTACTGTACCGAGTAGGGTAGGGTTGAGCTTGATTGTTGTATTAAGTCCTTTGTCTGTAATTAAATAGTGCCCAATTTTTTCAATTTCATCAGACGGGCAACCGTGCATTGTTGAGAGCGTAATATTATCCGAAATCTGATGTGGAATATTTATTTCTGTAATGCGTGGATATATCATTTTAAGTTCGTTTATTTTTTCGTTAAGTTCAGTTTCGCAATTTTGCATTTTAGAGAAAAACCATTGCACATTTTCTTCCATAATGCCCTCATAATCATAACCTACACTCATGTTGAAAATTGTGCCAATATCATCAAAACCAAACTTATCTTTAAGAATATGAATTATTATCCAGGCGTTCAAATATTCGTTAAACGATTTATCAAGTTTCAATTCTTGCGACCATTCGCAGTTGTAGCCCTCTTCTTGCATGTCTATGCAGGGTTTTGCAACTTCCAGTTCATCAAGAGTTTGCACTGTTTTTAGTTCTATAAATCTTGCTCCTGTAAGCCACGAAGCCACAATATTTTGGGCAAGTTGTGTGTGAGGTCCTGCGGCTACACCAATTGGCGAATGCAATTTTTGTCCAAACATTTTGGTCTGAAAAAAATCATTTTTCTGTGGTTTGAAAAATAATTCTTCTGGAATACCAAAAATTTCGTTATTTTCTACTTGTTTCAGAATTATAGATAATAATTCTCGGATAGGAGTTGCGTAAAATTTGTCGTTGAACATTTATTAAAGTTTTGAGGTTATAAAATTTTGAAGTTTTGGCTATACTGTTGGATTGTAGAGTTTAGAGCTTTTTAATATTTACGTCCTGATAATAAAACAATACAAGTTTGAGTAAAGTTAGTTAAAGTTTTCTTAACTTCAAAACTTCTTAATTTCAAAATTTATTTTATTTTGAACTTGTAAAGATATTAAAATGATATTATTTATACAATTTTTTATTCTAAATTAATTTGATTATTTTTGTTTCTTTAATTTCTGAAATTTATAAAAATGAAACGACACAGACACATTGGAGTATATGCTTTGGTTCAAAAAGGGGCTAAAATGCTGTTTATTAAGAAAGCAAGAGGACCATATACAGGACAATGGGATATTCCTGGAGGAGGTCTTGAATTTGGCGAAGAAGCAATGGAAACTTTAATCCGAGAATTAATGGAAGAGACAGGACTTGAATTGGAGAAGGCCGAACTACTTGATGTTTTCACAAACACAGCAAGTTACAAAAATGAAGACAACGAAGACGAGACCGTTCATCATATTGGAGCTGCATACAGGGTGGAAATAAAATCAGGCAAAAAAGCAAAAACAGACGGAGATGGAGAAGATTCGTTGGGAGCAAAATGGATAGATATTTCTGAAATCAATGAAAAAGATTTTTCGCCTTTTGCTAATAAAATGGTGAAGTTTTTGAGGAAATAAAAAACTCTGAAATTAATTTTTTATATTAAAACTCATGAAAATACAAAAACTGTTACTGATAATATTTTTCATATTATTTATAAGTCCAAGTTTTGCTCAAAATATTGATAGTCTGAAAAATATTCTGGATAAAACAACAAATAAAGAGGCTAAAAACGAGTTGCTTAATGAGCTTGCAACGGCTTATTACAAACAAGGAATATCATATTATTTTTCTGCTGAATACGATTCTGCAATTATTTCGTTGAAAAATTCGCAAACAGTTTATAAAGAGCTTAATAACACCAAAAAAGTTGGTGAGTTATACGATAAAATTGGCTCGTGTTATTACAGCGGAAAGGCTGATTATCAGCAGGCTATGAGTTCATACCTTAAAGCATTAGAAATAAGAGAACAAATAAACGATACGCTCGGAATTGCTTATTCTTTAAATAATTTGGGAAATATTTATTTCAGGCTTGGAAATAGAGAAAAAGCATTAAATAATTATCTTAAAGCACTTATTTTTGCACAAAAAACTACTGATAAAAAAATAAATGCTATTTTGTTAAATAATATTGGAATTGAATATGCCGACCAAAAAGAATACGAAAAAGCTATTGAATATCACCTGAAAGCTGTTGATATAAAAAAAGAGTTTGAAAATAAATTAAGTTTAGCGGTAACTTACATTAGCATAGGTAGTTTGTATAAATATCAAAACAAACTTGATGAAGCTCTGGAATATTACTATAAGGCAAATACTATTTTGGAAACATCTGAAAATACTCATTATAAAGCAATGGTTTTAAATTATATGGCTGCTGTTTTTTATGAAAAAAATCAATTTCAAAAAGCTATAAATTACCTCAACAGTTCACTTGAGCTATCCGAAAAAATATCTGCTAACAAATTATCAGAAAATAGCTACTTGGAACTTACCAAAATTTATAAGGATATAAAAAATTATGAAAAAGCATTTATCTTTCAAGAAAAATATATTGCTACACACGACACAATTTTTAGTGAAGAAAGCAACAAGGCTTTGAGCGAAATGCAGGTAAAATATGAAACAGAAAAGAAAGAGAAGGAAAACGAAATCCTAAAACGTGAAAATGAAATTGGCGAGCTAAAATTTGAAAAACAAAAAACTCGAGCTTTTATTCTTACAATAACTTCCGTGTTACTTTTTGTTTTGATAGCTCTTACTGTAATTTTATCTATACTTATTTATAACAAATATCGTTACAAACAGAAAATTAATACTATCCTTGAAGATAAAAACGACCAATTAAAATTAGCAAATAAAAAACTTGCCGAGTCGGAGCAAAATTTAAAAGAACTTGTTGCTACGAAAGATAAATTTTTCTCAATTATTGCACACGATTTGCGTAGTCCGTTGAGTTCCCTATCGTTAGTAACAGAAGTTTTAGACCAAAATATTGATAGTTTAGACAAAGATAAAACGGCATACTTGCTTGGAAGTATAAATAAAGCTGCAAATAATTTGATGGAACTTGTTGAAAATTTGCTCAATTGGGCAAGAACTCAAACAGGAAAAATTACGTTTGAACCAAGTAAAATAAATGTATCAGAAATTATTAAACAAAATATAAATCTTTTAGCATTAAATGCTGAAAAAAAGAATATTACGATAAAAAACAATGTGAAAAATAATATTTTTGCACGTGCAGATATTAATTTAATTGCCACAGTTATCCGAAATTTATTATCAAATGCAATAAAATTTACCAACGAGCAAGGAACTATTACTTTTGATATTTCTGAAAAAAACGAATTTTATGAAATAAAAATATCTGATACAGGTTTGGGAATTAGCGAAAAAAATATCCAAAAACTTTTTAGAATAGATATTGATCCCCGACAAATTGGAGATTCAGTAGAAAAAGGAACTGGTTTAGGACTAATTCTTTGCAAAGAATTTGTAGAAAAAAACGGAGGACAAATTAATGTCCAAAGTGAAATAGAAATTGGTAGCACTTTTTCTTTTACCATAAAAAAATATGAATAATGAAAATAATTGTAGTAGATGACCACCAAATAGTGCGAGATGGAATTTCTTTATTGTTAATGACTAAGCCTGATATTGAGGTAATTGGCGAAGCATCAAACGGAGAAGATTTGTTAAATATGTTAAAATCGTTGTCGCCAGATATAATTATTATGGATATTTCTATGCCTAAAATAACTGGTATTGAAGCAACTAAAATTATTACTGAAAAATATCCAACAATAAAAATAATAATTTTTTCGTCGCATTCGCAGGGCGAAAATGTGGTTAAAGCAATACAGGCAGGAGCAAAAGGAATTTTACCTAAAAACACTGTGCGAGAGGAACTTGTAGAGGCAATAAATACTGTTTACGATAACAGAGAATTTATTAGTAAATATATTCCACATTCTACTTTTATTAATAATATCAAAAAGAATGAAGCCAATAAAAAAGTAGAAGAAATTTTAACAGACCGTGAAATTGAAGTGTTAAAATTGATAGTAAATGGAGAGAGCAATGTAGAAATAGCAGAAAAATTATTTATTAGCAGAAGAACGGCTGAAAAACATAAGAGCAATATTTTGAACAAGTTAGAGCTTAATTCTGTGGTAGAACTTGTGAAATTTGCTATAAAAAATAAAATTATAGAAATTTAAGCATACGTAATTTACGTATAAGTTTTAGTAAAGTTGGTATATCTTACCAACTTTTTTTTTCGTATTTTTACAAAAAAATAAATTTAAAAACTCTCCTTTGGGGACTTAGGGGCTTTAAAACTTTATATTATGAAACTCAAAATCTTTTTTATAGCAATTCTACACACCTTATTGCTGGGTAATTTATTTTCGCAAGACTGCGAAGCGTGGTTTTTTGCAAGTCAGGATACACTAAATCATCTAAAATTTACTTTTACAGATGGCTCTATTCCAATAAATTCGGTGGAGACTTATTTGTGGGATTTTGGTGATGGAAATACAAGTTCGGAGCAAAGTCCTGTTCATATTTACGATACGGAAGGTAGTTATTTTGTAACACTGAGTATATCTACAAATAGCTGTCAAGATGTTTATACTATGGCTATTATTGTAGAAGACCGCCCTGTTTGTTTTGCAGATTTTACCTATTATTCCGATGGTAGTTCTAATACTGTGCAATTTGAAAATCTTTCGTTACTTCCAAACTACAATGATGCTCAATGGTCATGGAATTTTGGCGATGGAACAACCAGCACAGATTTTATGCCCATACATACATACGACTTAGACACAGACTATTATGTTACATTGTCTGTAATTTTAGGTGATTGTATGTCTGATTATTCTCAAACAATTTATATGAACGATAATTATTTTGGAGATAACTGTGAAGCAATGTTTTCTTTTGAACCAATAGATCCCGCAGGTTTAAGTTTTCAATTTTGGGATTATTCTTGGCAAGGTAACGATACCATCATAAGTTATTTGTGGACTTTTGGCGATGGAGGTTTTAGTAATGATGCTAATCCAATTCATAGCTACCAACAATCTGGAAATTATGAAGTTACTCTTGAAATAGAGGCAAATAATTGCATAAGTTTGGCAACAAATTATATTTATACTGGCGACAGTGCTTGGTATCCTACTGATTGTCAGGCATTGTTTTGGTTTGAGGAAAATCAAGTTTATGCTTATGAGGTTCAGTTTTTTGATATTTCTGCTGCACAAGGGCAAATTTTTGAATGGATTTGGGATTTTGGAGATGGAGAATTCAGTTTTATGCAAAATCCAACTCATACTTTTTTATCAGAAGGAGAGTATGATATAAATTTGACAATTCTAACCGAGTTTTGCGAAAGTAATTTTACTATGCAAATTTCAATAGACGAAGATACTTTATTTTGTGAAGAGTGCCACCCACTGTTTTTTCCCGAAATAGAAGGAAATACTGTTCTGTTTCACGACCTTACAATTGGCACACCAACTTGGTGGCACTGGAATTTTGGAAACGGACAGACAAGCGATATGCAAAGCCCAGTTCACGTTTTCGACGAACTTGGTGTGCACGAAGTAGCTTTTTCTACTGGAAACGGATATTGTAATAATTCATTAATTATGGAAATAGACCTCAATACTTCAATGATAAATATGTGTTATGCCATTCCAAATGAGCTTACCACTATTTCAGAAATAGACAATATTGATATGGAAATATATCCAAATCCTGCAAAAGATTTTATCAATATAAATACAACTCAAAATTCCGAAGGTATTATTTTTATTTATAGTATTAGTGGAAAATTATTATCCGAAACAAACTTTACAGAAGCCGACGATTCTAAAAAAATAGATATATCTAATTTGCAATCAGGAGTTTATGTTGTGAAAATAAAATCGGAAAAT
>JAOZQN010000783.1 GCA_029932195.1 Bacteroidales bacterium
CAAAATATCGCCACAAGAGCAGTTACCGATGTGAAACACATCACATCATTGTAGAGCATACGGGTTGTAAAATTTAGAGTAATTTCTGAAATAACAGTTGGTATTTACGATTATGATAACAACCCTGCAAACAGTGTAATTTATGGAAAGCTTTATAACTGGGCAACAGCAATGAATAATTGACCAATCTTATAATTCCACAGATTATACTGCAATATTACCACATCAAGGCACCTGTCCTGATGGTTGGCATTTACCAAGTCGAGATGAATGGTTAGAATTGGAAGCTTATCTCGGTGGAGATACGATAGCAGGTGGTAAAATGAAATATGCTGGAATTAAATACAGGAGGAAGTAATTCAAGCGGGTTTAATGTAAAGGGAAGTGGAGTTTATACTAATAATTTTGAAGGATTAAAAGAACAAGCAACTTATACAACTGTAAATAATACAAATTCTTTCGTTTTCCATGATCCTTTTTCTGTTATTTATAACAGAACTGAATTAAATCATTCGAGTTCTGGGAAATTACGTGCTTTTTTCTGCTCGCTGTATCAAAGATTAACTTATCTTTTTGCTGTTAAAATCGTATATTTGTAAAAAGAAAAATCCTTAAAAATAAATAAAATGCAAACTTATACTATAATAAATGAGATACAAAGATTGCCAATTTCAAAGCAAATGTATATTGCCGAAATGATAATAAAATCGGTTCGTAAAAAAGAGAGCAAAAACCAAATGGAATTTGCCGCCGAGCAACTCTACAACGAGTATGCAACAAACAATGAATTAACCGTATTTACTAACATTGATTTTGACAACTTTTATGAAACAGCAAAATGAAATTTGGCTAATAAATCTCAATCCAACAATTGGAGCAGAAATTAAGAAAACACGTCCTGCCATTATTGTAAATGATAATGCAGTAGGGCGTTTGCCTCTAAAAATAATCGTTCCCCTAACAGACTGGAAAGACCGTTACGAAGTAGCACCTTGGATGGTAAAAATAGAGCCAAACAAACAAAACAAATTAACAAAAATGTCATCAGCCGACTGTTTTCAAGTCCGTTCCCTATCCGAAAAACGTTTTGTCAAAAAAATTGGCAAAATAGACAACGAAACAAGCGAAGAAATAAAAACAGCATTAGCAAAAGTCCTCTCAATAAAATGTGATGACATAGACGATGATGAATAAGCACTTATTATTTTCTTTGATTTTATTGGCTTTTCATGGTGCAAGAAATTAACGAAAGTGCTAAATTTGAATATTTTACTAATAATTTAACGTTGTGCGGAAAAGCCAACAAAAACAAAGAATATCACGATATGAAAAAATATATCAGCATCATTGTAGAGCATAAGGGTTGTGAAATTTAGAGTAATTTCTACCTTTTTGATATGGTAAGTAATTACTCCCCTTTCAACTTTTCGATGTGAGTCGAAATAGTTCTTCAAATTTTGACTAACCCCAACCTTTAGGTTGGGGACACAAAGAAAAATAAATTGTAAATTCAAAATCATGAATAAAAAATATATAATACCAGTAATAATCTTTTTTGCGATAATAAATTTATACGCAGCCTGCGGAGGTGATGACGATTCTGCACCTGATTATTACTTTAAATGCAAAGTAAATGGAGTTTTTAAAGATTATGCAATTAATTCGGCATACTACGATGCAGAAAATGATATTACAGTAATAAGAGCAAGTTCAGGATTGCATGGCGAAATTGAAATGATATGGAAAGGACAAAAAATTGCCTCTGGAGAAATAGCCGTAGAAGGAATGGAGGGAGAAGATAGACCACATATTTGGATAACAGACCAAGTTGGAGCATTGGATACCTTCTCGTCCTTAAGCTATAAATATAAATTATCAAAATATGATGATGTGGAAGGAAAAATTGTTGGCGAATTTTCTGCCGAAATAAAAGCGAACAAAATAGCTTATATGTTAGACACTATGATGTTAGATACAATATCTGTTATTGACACTTTGATAGTAGATACTCTAGAAACTCAAATTTTGATGTATGAAGAAGTTCCTGAATTTCAGATAAGTATATCAGAAGGGAAATTTAGTTTATACAGAGGAGAATAAAAACAGGTAACCAAACCTGACAGGTGGGGTGTTCAGTCTGTCAGAAAAAGCTCCCCCAGTTTTTCACTACTTTTTATTGACAATCGTAAGGTTTTGTTATTCAATATAGACAAAAAAAGTAACATAAACAAATAGGATAAATATTACTTATTCAAAAATAACAAATTAATCATGTTTTGATATTATTTGAATCAATTTATACTAAATTAAAAAATTAGCAATCAGGCTTTAATACAAAAATAAAACCTTGTCATTGATTAAGTTTAGTAGAAAAGCAATGAAAAAATGAAGCTCAATTAAATTATTATTGCAACTTATTACATCTCTTTTATTGGATTTTTTTAGTTCATATTTTAGGCTACCCACGTAAAATTGGAAAGATTATTCTTTTTATTGTAAGAATCAAAAACG
>JAOZQN010000784.1 GCA_029932195.1 Bacteroidales bacterium
CGTTTTTGTAATATATTCACAACCAGCTAATTACAACTCCGAAACTTCAGTTATCTTATTTCCTGTAAAATTTAATTTCAACATCAACATTTTCAATGTTAGTTTCAATCCAGAGTTCTTCATTTGTTAATTTGTTTATTTTCCAAGAATTAAAAATACTACTTGTAATTGTATCTAAATCAGCATATTCATTTATCTTAAAAAAAACAAGTTTTGTTTTATTTTCTTCAAGTCTTACTTCTCCAATATAACTATTTGTTTCGGTATTAAAAGTATAAGAACCTTTTCTATCTGTAAAATACTTAAATTTCACATTATAATTATCCGTAATTTCATGCTCTTTCCCCTTGCTTATTAATACATTTGAAAACCAAGTATCTTCAATTAATCTGTCTTCGGGTGTTTTTAAGGAAAAATTTCCATATTCGTATTTAGAACATGAGGTAAATATTAAAACTATCATAAAAAAAATAAACTGTATTCTTTTTTTATTCATTTCTTTATATTTTATTAATTGAACTACAAAGTTAGTGTTTTTTTTAAATAAAAAAAATGCTAATAAATTTAATTATTAGCATTTTTAATATTTATACTGGATAGGTTTAAAATTTAACTTTCCAAATTAAGTATTCATTTAAAAGTCAGAGCATTCAAAATTTCAGCCTTATCAGTATAATGAAGAGTATTATGAATTGTTTACTGATAACTGCAAACTATTCATTGTTAATACATTCCACCCATTCCTCCCATGCCACCCATTCCTGGATTCATTGGAGCTGCTGGTGCTTCGTCTTCTTTTTCATCAACAATAACGCATTCGGTAGTGAGGAACATGCCAGCAATAGAAGCTGCATTTTCCAAAGCAATACGAGTTACTTTCGCAGGGTCAATTACTCCTGTTTCAAATAAATTTTCGTAAGTATTAGTTTGGGCGTTGTATCCAAAATCTTTTTCGCCTTCTTTTACTTTTTGCACAATCACAGAACCTTCTTTACCGGCATTCTCAACTATCTGACGTAAAGGCTCTTCAATTGCTCTTTTGATAATATCAATACCTTTTTGCTCGTCTTCGTTTTCTGCTTTAAGTTGGTCGAGGCTTGAGATTGCTCTAATAAATCCTACTCCACCTCCAGCAATAATTCCTTCTTCTACTGCTGCACGTGTTGCGTTTAGTGCGTCGTCCACTCGGTCTTTTTTCTCTTTCATTTCCATTTCCGAAGCAGCTCCAATATAAAGCACAGCAACTCCACCAGCAAGTTTTGCAAGTCGTTCTTCGAGTTTTTCTTTGTCGTAGTCCGAAGTAGTTGTTTCTATTTGCTTTTTAATTTGTTTTACTCTTGATGCTATTAATTCTTTTTCGCCATTTCCTTTTACGATAGTTGTATTTTCTTTGTCCATAACAATTTTTTCGCAAGTTCCAAGCATATCTAAAGTCATGGTTTCTAAATCCATACCTTTTTCTTTGGAAACCACAGCACCTCCTGTAAGAATAGCAATATCTTCAAGCATTTCTTTACGTCTGTCGCCAAAACCAGGAGCTTTTACAGCAGCTACTTTAAATGATGGATTTCTTAATCGGTTAAGAACAAGAGTTGTAAGTGCTTCGTCTGTAACATCTTCTGCAAGAAGAATTAAAGATCTGCCTTGTTGCACAACTTGTTCAAGAATAGGCATAATATCTTTCATTACCGTAATTTTCTCATCATGAATTAAGATATATGGATTTTCGTAAACTCCTTCCATTTTATCTATGTCAGTAATAAAATAAGGAGAGATAAAACCTCTGTCAAATTGCATTCCTTCTACAACTTCAACGGTAGTGCCTATTCCTTTTGCTTCCTCAACTGTTATAACTCCGTCATTTTTAACGGTTTTCATAGCTAAAGCAATAAGCTCGCCTATTTCTTTGTCGTTATTTGCCGAAATTGTTGCTACAGATTTTATTTTATCGTTGTCATCGCCAACGTCTTGCGATTGCTCTTTTAAGTTAGCAATAATTTGTTTAGTGGCTTTATCTATTCCTCTTTTTAAATCCATTGGATTTGCTCCGCCAGTAACATTTTTTAGTCCTACGGTTAAAATAGCTTGTGCAAGAACGGTTGCAGTAGTTGTTCCGTCTCCTGCTTTATCGCCTGTTTTAGAAGCTACTTCTTTTACAAATTGTGCTCCTGTATTTTGATAACTATCAGCTAGTTCTATTTCTTTTGCTACAGTAACACCATCTTTTGTAATTTGTGGCGAACCATATTTACGTTCAATTACTACATTTCTCCCTTTTGGTCCGAGAGTTACTTTTACTGCATCTGCCAATTTGTCAACTCCTTTTTTTAATAAATCACGAGCTTCTATATTGTATTTAATTTCTTTTGCCATTTTTTATTGGTATATTAGGTTATTGGTTTAATTGTTTATTGGTTTATTGGTTTAATGGTTTATTGGTTTAATTGTTTATTTGTAAATAACTGAAGTTTCGGAGTTTATAACATCTTAAATATCAAAAAGTTAAAAA
>JAOZQN010000785.1 GCA_029932195.1 Bacteroidales bacterium
TTATTTTATAAATATAACTACCTTTTTGTAAGCTACTTATATCTATTTTTGTGGTGCTGTTTGTTAGGTTTTGATAAAAAACTTTTTTTCCTTCTATATTATAAAACTCCACATTACAATTGCCAACCTGCACAGCTTTTTGGATTGTTAGTTCTGTGGTGGCAGGGTTTGGATATAAGATAATTTCTTTGGCTTTTTGGTCTGATGGCTCGCCATTTATGTGGGTTATGTTGCCGTTGGGGGCCATTTTTACTGCAACAGAAGTATTATATCCTAAATCTATTCCAAACATTATGCAGCCTCCATCATTTGTTGCATAAACACTAAACCATGTCGTTTTCCTGTAATGATTTATTTCGTGAAATTTTTCCCAAATAATATTTAATTCATTATCGGTTTTTGTTACAAGAAAACAATTTTCGTTAAGAATATAATCATAATTAATAGCAGTTAATATTTCATTATTATTATTTATATCCAAAGCATTAAATTGTGGAGTATTACCATGCACCATACTTTGTCCAATATTTGTATTTCTAAATAATACATTAAAATTAGTATCTAGCAATACAGATACATAATTTTCATCCAAATTTGGATACTCTCCATATACAACAAAAGTGCTATCTGATAGAAATTCTACAAAACCCATATTTCCAAAAGGATAACCTATTGTTTCACTTAATCTAACCACAGTGTCAAGTTCAAAATTGGAATAATTATATACAGAAATTTCATTATACCATTGTGGTCCCATAAAATAAATTTTATTGGAATTAACTTCTAAATCCGAATTTCCTGTGTCTGGAAGAACTTTAAATAAAAGACTGTCTCCATTTGTACTTAATTTATACAAAAAAGTAGCCCAACTATAGTTATCGTTTCTACAATTTCCGTAACAAAGAATTTCATTATCATTTATTTCTCTTACATCCATATCATAAATATACATAGTATCAAGAGGAAATTTTATTCTTTTTTCTGTTAAAATATTAAAATCGTCATCAGTTTCAGATAAAACAATAAAATTATTTGTTTGATAATTTGGAGTTGCTCTAATTACTGAAGTAAGCAGATAGTTATTATTATTTTTTTGTATTATATTGAATGGAACAAAAATACTATCTATAATGGGTTTTAACTCTTCTTCTAAAACCACTCCTTCTTGCGATAGTCTAACAATATATGCTCCTCTAATTGTATCTTTTTGAAATCCACCATACATAATATATTCATTTTGGCTATTTTGCATAGTTCTTAATAAGCCCACTTTATTATTTTCGTCTCCAAATACTGTTTGAAAATAATTTTGTGAGTAGGTAAAAGTAATAGTTAATACTAAAATTGTTGAAAAAATTAAATATTTCATAGTTCTATTTATTTTATTATTTGATAAAAAAACAGAACAATAATTTTAATTATTGGTCTGTTATTAAAATTATTATTCTGTTGCAATATAATATTCGTGTCTTACGCCTGAATGAATATCGTAAGCATGATATAAATTTGTTGCAATAACATTATAATTGTCATCACGAAATTGATAATAACTACCCCATAAAACTGCCGATGTTATAACTTTATTTGGTTCTATAAAATTATTTTTTATTATAGATAGAGCTTCTAAACACTCTTGTGCGTAATATGTAGATTGTGTATAATCAAGGCAGATATAATTACGAATTTCTTCATCAGGAATATATATATCTTCATAATATGAGAACATAACTATCCCATAATTTCTCAAATTTATTCCATTATAAATATTACCTTCATAAGCAGTATTAAATCTTCCAGCATAATGAACATCTGTATAATACACACCAAGCCCATATACGTCATCTTTTATGCCAGGTATATCTGTTCGTGAATTTACCCATTTAGATATTTCAATTGCTGCACCACCAATATTTGTTGTTCCATCACATTTTCCTCCAGTACGAGACCAATACCAGTCCTCTGTAATGGTATACTCATCTTTACCATGCCCAACAGTAGATTTTTCTATTCCCTCTTTGTAACGTATTGCTAAATAAGCAACAAAACTACCGTTTTTGTATTCTACATCTACAATATCGTAAAATTTAACTTCGCTTTGGTAGCTTGTAAGCATTTCTGCCATGTCTGCCTCAATTGTTAAATAGGTATTAATTGCATCGGCAATGTTCACTTTATTATTGCTGTTGCTTACTTCGTAAAATAAACTATCTACAACAATTACATTCGTTCCTGCATTCGCTTTTTCTTCTGTTTTTATGCAATAACTGTAATTCAAAGCTGCTTCTACGAGCCAAACTGCATCTTCTACACTAATTTCTTCTCCGCTTTTTTGTTGGTTCGGGTTTTCTACTTTTTCTTGAAAGTCTAAAATGCGCTCCAAAACTTCATCGCTTGTTGTTTCCAACTCTACTTCTTTGTTGCAACTACTAAATGTTATTAAAGTTACAAAGATAACTAACTGAAGTTTCGGAGTTTGTAAATTCTTTATTTAAAGCTCATTATTAATGT
>JAOZQN010000786.1 GCA_029932195.1 Bacteroidales bacterium
CGTTTTTGTAATATATTCACAACCAGCTAATTACAACTCCGAAACTTCAGTTATCCAAATCTATTATTTCTTTTTTATGAAAATCAAAATATTCTTCCCAGTCATCTTGCTGTTTTAAAGAGAGTTTAACTTTTTTCTTTTTAACTTCACTTACAAAAATATTAAAATTATAATCATAAAAATTGTGTAATTTAGAACTTATTTCTTCTATTTTTAAGTTTGATTTTATTCGTTTTATAAATTTTTCAGATTTATTTTGCAAATCATTATTTAAAGAAAGGATTAAATTTGTTAATTTTATTATTTTTTTTTCGTCTTTTTCGTTGGCTTTTGGAATAGGAAATTTTTTTAAATCATGTATTTTAAATTGTGGGAAAATTTTACGTTGTAATTTATCAAAATAAATAACAAACCAAAAAGAAGTCAGTTTTGAGTTTATTATTGATAATAAAAATAAAGGATTTTTTCTAAAATTAGTTATAATAGTGCTATTTATATCATTGATAATGTGCTCATTAACATAAACAGCATTTAAACAATATGGCAAAGGTGAAGGTATTTGTTTTATTAAAATTCGTTCGTTTTCAAATAAATCAGCTTGCCTCATGCGTCCTAAATTTTTACCGTATTTTATCCATTGTCCACTCCACCTATATTTATATCTTGTAATATCTTTCCCCATAAAATATTTTAAATAATCAATATCTTCCTGTTTGTCAGAATGATAAATTCTATTTTTAACATCTTCTACTGTTTGTTTTGGAATACCATTATTTTTTAAATATGCAATTATTCCTGTTTTTACATCGGCAACTTTTTCTATTTCCACCGAATTATCTTGTATTTTATTTAACAATTTAAAATAAATAGGATTTTTTGCTAATTTAAAATTGATATAAAAATCAGGTGCAATAAAAATTGACTTATCAAATTTTCGGCTACCCACGTAAAGTTGGACAAATTTTAAATATTCAACTCTTTCCAACGTGCTGTTTTTATTGCCAAAGGCAATAAAAATGGGACTTGGAAACGTGTTGCCTTGATAGTTAAGCTGTCCAACCTTACGTGGGTAGCCAAATTTTCCAATAATTTTTATTTCCGCATTTTCAAGTTCACCAAGCAATATTTTTGTAGGTTTATCTTTTTTAAAAGAAAGCAAACAGGTATCTACACTTGCATCTTTAAAAATTTTATCAAAAACATTTATAATATTTAGTTCCGATGTTTTAGTAATTAAAAATTTTCTTAATTCAGAAAAGCTATTCACTGTCTGCCAAGTATTTGGAATAATAAAACCAAAATAACCTTTTTCTTTTAAAATATTATAAGACTTATCTACAAATAAAAAATATGTATTTACTCTATGTTGTATAAAATTATAATTTTTTCTAAAATATTTTTGTTCTTCATTATCTATTCTACCATCACGAGAATACACATAAGGAGGATTTCCTACCACAATATCAAAACCACCATTGTCCATAATTTCTTTAAATTCGGTTTCCCAATGAAATGCTTTTTCTGATATTTTTTTATCGGATATTAAAGAATTACCACATTTTATGTTTTCGGATAAGTCTAAAAATTGATTGTATTTTTGTATAAGAATTTGTTTTGTGTTTTCTACACTTTTTTCATCAATATCAACTCCAAAAATATTATTTTTTAATATTAATTTTTCATCAATAGAATTAACAGAAAGTTTGTATTCTGAAATTAAAAAATCGAAAACAGCAATTAGAAAAATTCCACTACCGCAAGCAGGGTCAAGAATTTTAAGATTTGATAACCAATTTTTATAGGTTTCTAATTTATTTTTATCTGCAAATTTATTATCAATTTTTAATTCTATTTTTTTATTACTACAAATTATTCCAAGAGTATTTTGCACAATATAATCGGCAATATTTTTGGAGGTATAAAAAACTCCGTCTTTTTTACGAAAATCAAGATCCAAAGATTGTTCGTATTTTGTTCCAATATCTAAATTCATTTTACATTTTCTATAATTTTTATTTCTGCTTCGGTTAGTTCGTAAAGTTTGTAAATTTGGTCGTCTATTTTTTTGATATTTTTATCTAGTTCTGTTTTTTGTTCATCAATAATTTTATTTATTTTTATTTGTCGTTCAAAATCATCTTTGTTTGTTTTGGAATATAATTCAGAATAGTCTGATAACTCGGTTTTTGCAATAATTATTTTATCAATTAATTTTACAAAAATTTGCTGTTCTTTTTGCGAAATGTTTTTTATTGGAATTTGTTTTATTGGTGTAACATACAATTCTAAGGTTTTGCCTTTTCGTTTTCCTCTATAAAACAACCAATTATAAAATAATTTTGAATTTAATAGAGCAAGTAAATATTTTATTTCAAAACCGTCTGCATTTTGCATACGCAAGTATAAAATATCTTTGCTACCAAAAAAATTATTGTCGCTAAACGAAAATTTATTTGTTTGTGAACGATAAGGAAAAACTATTTTATTTTTATCTGTAAAAACCTC
>JAOZQN010000787.1 GCA_029932195.1 Bacteroidales bacterium
TACTGTTGTAAAACATAGAATTAAATTTGGTGCGTAAATAATTGTGATGAGCCAACAAAAATAAAGCTAAAAGAAATTTTTTATATTCGTTGTCTTGATAGCGGTTTAGTATTAAAATGGAGGTAAGTAGTGTGCCAAAAGTTTCTTAACAATAAAATTTGTGTCAAATATCTTGGTCTATTCGGAGTGCGACTTTAAGTCGCACCCCGAATAAATTAGAGAAGTTTACAACTTAAAAATCTATTGTTAAGAAACTTTTGGCACACTACTTATAATATATCTTTTGAAGGAGGGTGGACTCAATGCTTCTCAGTTATCACCACCTATAATTTTATGCCCAGCAAAGTTATATCATCACGTTGTTCTGTGCCGTTCATCCACGTTTCTATTTTGGAATTGAGGATTTCGTGCTGTATTTTTAGGTCTTTTTGAGAAATACTCTCTAAAATAGATATTAATTTTGATGTTCCGAATTTTTTACGACTTGGATTATTTTGGTCAACAAATCCATCAGACGATAGATAAATAGTGCTACCATTTTCAAGTTCTATTTCTTGAACAGAAAAATCTATCAGATTTTTTTTAACCTGAGTTCCACCAATTGATTTACGGTCTCCTTTTAATTTTTCAATTTTTGAAGCACCATTTTGCATATAAAATAAAGGTCGTTTTGCACCAGTAAATTGAATTATTGCAGAGGTTTCTTGTTTTTCTATTCTACAAAGACAAACATCCATTCCGTCGTTGTTGTCAGTTTTTTCTTGGCGGAGTGAAAAAATTACAAGTTCGTTGAGTTTTGTAAGAATATCTGCGGTGTCGTATTCATTTTCATTATAAACAATTTGATTTAGTAACGAACTACCAATCATGCTCATAAATGCTCCTGGAACTCCGTGTCCAGTGCAATCTACGGCAGCGATAAATGTTACTGCTCCTAAACCTGACAGGTCTTCAAGACCTGTCAGGTTTTTGTTTTCAGCTTCTACTTCGGCAAACCAGTAAAAATCTCCTGAAACAATATCTTTTGGGCGGAAAAGTATGAAATTTTCAAAATGTTTGTCAATCATTTTGCCGAAAGGCAAAATTCCTGTTTGGATAGTTTTAGCATATCTGATACTGCCTGTAATATGCTCATTTTTAAGCTCTAACTCACTTTCTATTTCTTTTAATTTTCTGATGTCAGAATCTATGGCAATGATTTTATTTATATTTCCAGAAATATCAAGAATTGGAGTAAGAGTTGTTTGCACCCATATTTTTTCGCCAGATTTTGCTTCGGTTACCGACTCGTAAATTACTGGTTTTTTATCTTTTATACAGTTTTTAATTGTTTGTTTTATTTCAGGATTAGAACTTGCTGAAATCATATTAGGATATTTTTCAATAAATTCGTAGAAAGTATATCCGTAAAGTTTTGAAAAACCGTCGTTACCCCATTCAAAACTCCCTTCGCTGTCCATTATTACAATTGCATTATCTGTCTCGGAGGCAACGATTGAAAGTTTTTCAAGTTCCTGATTTGTTACCAAAAGCTCTTCTGATTGTGCTTGTATTTCTTCTTTTTGCTGATATAAATTTTCGTTCTGAATTTGTATTTCTTCGTTCTGCGTTTGTATCTCTTCTTTTTGTTGCATAATTTCAGCTGTTCGTTTTACAACTGTTTGTTCTAATTTTTGTTTTTGTCTTTCTAATCTTATTGTAAATAATTTTATTAAAACAAAGATGAAAAATATTGCTAAAATTACATATATAATGTAAGCAAAAATAGTTCTATACCAAGGTGGTAGAATTTTAAAACTATACATAGCAACAGAACTTTCTGCTCCATAAATATTTTTTGCTTTTACTTGAAAAGTATATTTTCCTTCGGGGAGATTTGTATATTCTTTTTCTGTCTTATTAGACCACTCAGACCACTGTTTGTCAAAACCTTCTAATTTGTAACTGAATTGAGTATTTGTTTCATATTCAAAATATGTAGCCGTAAAATTCAAAACTAATGAATTATAATTGTATCCTATTTCAAATACTAATTCTTCGGGTTGCTCAATTGTTGCAATGTATTGATTATGTTGATTATATTTGTAATTAGTGCCATTAAAAATTACAGAATCGCCAGTTATGTTTACCTTCCTGATAAATGTGTTGTATTTTTTATCATAATTTTGTTTATATTTAAAATTATTTCTTGTTACAGACTCAGACATTCCTCTGAAAATAAACTCATTATCAATTCGGAGCGATTGTGATTCATCATAAACTCTTTTGAAAATAAGCGAATCCACGAGATAATTTCCGTCTTTGTCAAATTGCAAGAAATATTTTGAGCCAACGCAAGTATTTCCAAGTGTATCCTGATCAAAATACATTGACTTTAAACTAAAATTTTCTATAAATGAATTAAAAAATGTATTTGGAATAAAACTATCTGATTTTTTATCATAAGAAAACTGAAGTTTCGGAGCATCTTTAGTCTTTATTTTACAAGTTTTTATTTTACA
>JAOZQN010000788.1 GCA_029932195.1 Bacteroidales bacterium
TTTTGCCAATCTTTTGTTGTCCAGAGAAGTGTCTCTCCTTCTTTTAATTCTATTAAATTATTTAACTTTTTATAAAAAACTTCAAAATTTAAGAATATTGTCCTATTTTTTAAATAAATATCTGTTCCAAAAGTATATTGATACGAATTTTGTGGTGGTATTCTATCTGTTGTAGGAACCCAAAAATCTGCTGGAGTGCCAACACCAGCAGTGCTTAAGAGATGAACAAATTGGCTCATTTTAACAAAAGATGTTTTTAGAATTATATTTTTAGACAAGTCGTAGCTTAATATTACACGAGGCTCAAAAGAAAAATATTTTTTGTGTGATGTAAAATAAACTGCATTATAAATTCCAATATTTCCATTTATTCTATCTCTTATTTTAAAAGTATTAGATAAATAAAAAGCTATTTCGTTGGTATTTATATTATTATTTTTGAAAACAGTATCTAATATTGCTTCTTTATTTAGCATAACATTGAACTCCGAAACGCCTGGTTTAAACACATGTGGGAGTATATTTATCCCAAATTTTATATTGTTAGAATAGTTTAAGTTATAATTAAAATTGGCTTTTAATATAAAATCATTAATATTTGAAGAGTATTTATTTTTTGCAGATTCATCAATATAATCGGAAACAGTATCAGATAGACTTTGGTAAGAATTATATATACTGTTATGATAATTGTAATAAGAATGTGCGAAAATAAAATTTGCAAATAATTTATCTGAAAAAATATAGTTCCACTTTACATTAGTAACAGTATTCCGCCAGCCTGTTTCAAAACTATTTACGCTTTTTAATCCGTCTTTATTTTGTCTAAAATATATGTAAATTGCATCAGAAGAAGAATAGTTACCAAAATATAGTCGGCTTTTATTAGAAACAATATAATTAAATTTAAAATTATAATCATAAAAATTATAGCCTGCATTTTCTTTTATTTCTGGAATCATTTTTATATATAGTGCAGAGTATAAGTCTAACAATCCCTTTCTTCCCGAAAAGATAAAAGACATTTTATCTTTTTTTATTGGAGCTTCTAAGCTTAGTTTTGCAGATAAAACACCAATACTGTATTCTCCAGCCAATTTTTTCATATTTCCGTCTTTTGTTCTTATATCTATAATAGAAGAAAGTCTGCCTCCATATTGAGCAGGAAATCCACCTTTAATTATCTTTACTTTTTTTATCGAATAAGGATTAAAAGCAGAAATAAAACCGCCAAGATGATTGGCATAATAAAGAGGAACATCGTCAAGTAGAATTAGATTTTGGTCTGGACTGCCACCTCTAACTATCAGCTGACTACTCCCTTCTCCCGCAGATTGAATGCCAGGCATTAGTTGTAATGTTTTTATTATGTCTGTTTCGCCACCAATTGAGGGCAGGAGTTTTGCGGTGGCAACAGGAATTTCTACCGTGCTACCTGTTGTTTTATTTGTGTTAAAATCTCCGTTTACCGTTACTGTTGCTATTTCATTTTTATTTGTATTTAAAAAAAATGAAATCTCTTGATTTTTATTTAAAATTATTTTTTGAGTATATTCATCGTAACCAATAAATGAAACATGTAATAATAGAGTATCATTTGCCGAAAAACTTATATTATAGTAACCATAAGCATTTGTTATTGTGCCTTTTGAGGTATTGCTTTCGTAAATATTTGCTCCAATAATAACTTCACCAGTTTGTCTGTCTTTTACGTATCCACTAATTATATAGTTTTGTGAAAATGCAATAGAAATAGTTGTGAGTAAATAAAATATCAGAAATGTTTTTTTAAACATGACAAAGGAGGGAGTTTAATTATCAATAAAAATGGAATCTCGCACAAATGAATATCCAGAAAAAATACCGTATCCATTTTCTATATTAGAAAATAAAGAAATTGGAGTATATTGGTTAGAAAATCCTGTTTGAAGGTCAAAACCTGAATAGTAATACGAGTTATCTATATGTTTTCTTGTTTGTTTTTGATAATTGTAATAATCTTCGCTAATTGTTCGTAGTTCTATTAGATAATTATCTGGTTTTTGAGAAATATAATCATTTGCAATAGTATCAAAAACATATATATTATTTGTTAATATTTCAAAATTATGGCTTTGGTTTGCAAATTGGTTGTCCGAAAAAATATAAGACGAACCAGTCCAACTAATATTTTCTTGCAGAACAATATCATTACTTATAGGTTCTCGCATTGACGTATAAACATAAAGGTAATAAAAAGAATCAGAGTCAGGATTAAAATTAAAATCAAGATGTTTAGTATAAATTATCATTTCGTAAAAATTATCTTCATCTACAACATCTTGAACATTAATATTTAATTTGTAACGAGGTCTGTTGTATTCGTCTGTATATACGTAGCCCAAGTAGTTTATAGATGTAATGTTTGCATTTTTTGGTATTGTAGCCTCCGACGATACAGATATAAAATCGGGTGTAGATACTTCTATTTTATAAGGAGTTTCTTTTTGTGCGAGAAT
>JAOZQN010000185.1 GCA_029932195.1 Bacteroidales bacterium
TACTTAACAGAATAGAACCGAAATGGATAGAAGAATCTAATTTAGATGATGATAGGTTTAATGAAATTAAAGACAAAAATGAAATTGCAAAACTAATAGAAGGTAAAACATTTGGATTAAATTCTATTACCAATGCATTTAAAGAAAATTATATAGAAACAAATAAAACAATTTTTAATATTAATTTTAAAATAATTGATTAATTATGAATGAACTTTTGGGTAATTTATTAAAACAGAATGGACAATTAAATACCGAGCTATACACCAAGTGGGTTGATGCAAATGGTTTTTACTTGGTTATTATTATTTCTATACTGATACCAATAGCTGTTTCGGCGTTTTACTATCTTTGGTTAGGAAATAAAACAAGTAAAAAATATGATAGCATGGGAATTTGGAGTGCTTTTGGCATATTGTCAATAATAATAAGTTTATTTACAATGTTTTATGTTGTAGGTTCACAGATTGCAGGAAGTAGTTCTATGCAACAGATACTTGAAACACAAATACTAAAAGTGGCAGGTATATTTCAATTTTTTACAGTTATTTTCTACTATCTTTCAAGCTTTCTTTTTAAAAAACAAAGCACTTATTTTGAATTTACACCACATAAATAAATAAATAAAATGATAAATAATTTATATATAATAGCGATTGGCGGAACAGGAGTAAGAGTATTAAAATCTTTTACAATGTTGCTTGCCACAGGAGTAAAAATTAATGCAAACGAAGTAACTCCAATTATTATTGATACAGATGCGGATAATGGTAATTTAAAGGATTTACTCGCAACATTAGAAAATTATATGGCAATGCGTAAGGCAATATGGAAAGATAAAGATATGATAAACGGTATAAAAGAACCTTTTTTTGGAACAAAAATGGGTAATCCGATAAAGATAATAAACGATGGCAGTGAAATAGGAACATTAGAGAGTAAAGATAATCTATATACAAATGGCTTAGATGCTGAAGAAATGAATATTATTAAATTACTGTTTGATGATAATGATTTAAAAATGAACTTAAAATATGGTTTTATAGGACAGCCGAATATTGGAACAATTGCTTTAAACCATATTTTTGAAAAAAACAAACTCTTAGAAAAAGTTGGTAAAGATGAAGGAGATGCAGTGTTTTTTATTAACTCTGTTTTTGGAGGAACAGGTGCAGCAGGTTTTCCGCTTTTACTTAAAAAATTTAAAGAATTAGAAACAACGATGCCAATAGGAGCATCTGTATTATTGCCATATTTTAAACTTATAGAACAAGAGACCGAAGAGGACGACCTAAAAAATTATAGTAAAAATATTAATGATCGTTTGTTTGATGCTAAAACTTTAATTTCATTATCTCACTACGACAATGAAAAATTACCAGATAACCTGCAAAAAATATATTATATTGGTGACTATTTAAAAAGTTCTTATGTTAAATCACTTGGAGGCAAAAATCAAATGAACCCTGCAAATGTAATTGAAATTATTGCAGCAAGCTCAATATTTAATTTTGCAGAAACAGCAAATATAACCGATGAAAAAAAGTTTCTACAATATTATATTGAAGAAAATGTAAAATCTGTAAAGTTAAAACATTTTGAAGCATACTTACAAAGACCAATGATAAAATTTCAAGCATTTCGGTTATATTACAATTTTTTTTTAAAACAAACTATTGAAAAGGGTTACTGGAATAAGAAATATGGAATAACAAAAGATGATTACAACCCTACTTATGATGGAAAGAGTTTAACTGAATTTTTTGAGAGGTATGATGAGTGGTGTTTACAGGCAAAAACAGGTAAACTTGAAGAACAACGAAACAACGAAAAGTTTAATAGCATAACCACAGAAAGAGAGTTTGCTCCTTTTGAATTAGAACCTCAAAATTTAGAAGCATTTGAACTACAAAATCAATTTAATTTAGATAATAATAGTTGGGTTCAAAAGATAAGTGAAACTAATAAAAGAAAAATAGGAGGTTTTTTGTTAAATAGTTCTTATTTGCTTGATGATATCTTTATAAAAACAAATAAAAGTTTTGTAAAAGTAGATGCAAATAAAAGTTTTAAAAATAATAAAAATAAACACGAACAATTTATGACTATTGTTTCTACAGGATTTGAGAAATGGTTTGAACTTTTTTTCAAAACAACTAAATAATAATAAGTAATATTTTTTAATAAGATAGTTATGGCAAAGAAAAAACAAGTACTTGATATATTTGAATATACAAACGAAAGCAAAGGTTTTTGGGTAGCAAACGAGAATAACCCATATAGCAAAGCAAAAATAGACGATAATTCAAAAAAGTTAAAAGAAGACAAAGATAGTAAATCTCAAAATATTAAAAATATACTATCTATTCCTTCGCCTTTTGCAAGAATGCAACTTTTTGAAATTGCTCTAAAGAAAATAAATGATATTGCTCTAAAGAAAATAGAGGATCATAAAGAAGAGGTTGAACCATTGTTTTTAAAATTAATTTCAGAAACTCTTGATGTTTTTGAAATATTGTTTAGAATGGACGAATTAAATATTGCAAGCAGAATAAAATATTATACTGTTGATGCAGGACAAATACTACAAAAATGGAAAACAACAAAGGGGAGCAAACAAAGAGATAAATTTCGTAAGAATTTTAGTGAAACATTAAATCTTTTTCATAAAAAGCATCTCACAATAATAACATTTGACAATAAAGTTTTGGCAGGAACTTCTTCTGTTACTGGTTTTTTTACTGCTGCTACCCCAAATGATATTGATATTGAATACAAAGGTTATAAATTTTTTGAAGACCATAAAGCATTAGAATTTAGAGAGAACGATTTTAAAATTTTTATGAAAAGTTTCATAAACGAATTAAAAGATGACTTAGTAGATTTTTTAGAATATGTAAAGAATAATACTAAAGAAAAATTAGCTAATACTAAAGAAAATTATACAAAAATAGACGATTTCATTTTTTTTAGAAAGGCTGAAAAAGATATTCTTTTTGAGAAAAAAACAATAAGTGAAGAAATTAAAATTGAAGAAAGTAATTGTATTATTGATTCTAAAAAAATAAATGGAGCTTTTGTTTTACCTTTAAATAATTATGAAAAATATAAGGACTTAAATTATTATGGTCCAACCATAGCAAAAACAGACTTCAGTGATATTACTATTAGTAACGAAAGGGGGTATATAGACTTTAAGGATGATTTTAAAAAGAATACGACAGAACGGAAACTGACAAATACGAGTGAAAAAGAAACACAAATAATAATTATTGACGACTTTTTAGAGGCAAATATTATTAAAATGCCTTATAAAATTGATAGTGAATTGTTTTTTACAGGAAGCAAAGAACCAATAGATTGCTTGTTGCCTATAAAACAAAAATATTTTGACTTTTTTACAATAGAAGATTTGAAAAAATATTTATCAATATCAAATAATGGGTCTTCTTATACCGTAATTCTAAAAATACCTACAAATAAAGTAAAAATCAGTGAATTAGAAAGAAAGACTGAAAAAGAAAATAACACCAATAAGTTTATTGAATTTGAAAGAAGTTATGAAGGAGAAGCAAAAGAAAAAACCGATAAGTTTGCTACTGGTGGAGTGCATAAAATAGAATCTGCATTGTTTTTTGGTTTGTATCCTTTCTTTAAAGTTACAAACATGCCACAATACAACGATTATTACGAGGCTATATTATATCGTGATAAAGGGTTAGACGCTACGTATGATCAATCAAAATTAACTTGCAGTTTTTTTGAAGTAGGGAAAATAAAAGAAATAGAATCAACCATACACACAGAAAGAGATTCAATAATAAAAAGAAAGTATTATAAAATAACAAATAAAGACGGAAATATTAATATTGATTATATTAAAATTTTTCATAAACTATACAATTCTTTAATTATACCTCTTTTTGAAAAAAAAGAAATAATAAATAAAGAATCAAAAACAATTGATACAACAGTAGCATTTGATATTGGAACCTCAAACACTTTTATTGCTTACCAAATAGGTAATGCAGAACCAAAAAAGTTTGATAGTTATGTTGTAGATGAAAAACCTAATTTTATTATGCTACACAATATTTTAAGCGATGAAAACACTTTTGACTCTTTTAATATTAAAATGACAATTCATGGTGAATTTGGAGACTATAGTACGAGATTGTTTAATGAGTTTTTGCCTCAAAAATTAGATAATAAAACGTTCCCTATAACAACAGCTTTAATTTGTAAAAATAAATTTGAAAATACTGATACAAATGAAAATTCTTTGGAACAAGAATTATGGACAAAGGCAAATGTGGCTTTTGGCTACAAAAAAGATGCAGTAGATAGATCAATTGAACAAGTTGTTACTAATTTAAAATGGGAAAAAAATAACAAAAAATTGTTAAAAATATACATAGAACAACTTGCATTGATGATGCGAAATAAAATTATTTGCGAAGGGAGAAATCCTGCCATAACAAAAGTTATTTGGCTCAAACCTTTGTCTATGCACCAAGAAGAAGTAACAAAACTGGAAAATAATTGGTTACCTTCTTTTAAATACTTTTACAGTAAAGGGGGAGATGGGAATTTGAAAAATTTAAGTGAATCTATTGCTCCAATATATTATTATAAAAATAAATTTAATGATAGTTTATTAAATTTAGATATTGGAGGAGGAACAACAGATATTTCTTTTGGTAAAATAAAAGGAAACAATATTGAACCAATTTTTGCAACCTCTATTCATTTTGCAGGGAACGATATTTTTGGTGATCTCAGTTTTTCTAACAAAAAAGAAGGAAATCCTCGGAAAAATGGTATTTTTCAATATTTTGAAGCAGATTATAAAAAGTTTTATGAAGATAAAACGAAAAAAAAAGATTTTTACAATATTTATGAAGCTTTAAATAATCCAAATGAAAAAAGATACTCTGAAGAATTTATTAATTTTATGTTCAGTGACCCAGAATATAACTTAGAAAATAAGTTAATAAATAATGATGCAAAATATTTTAGGTCATTATTTCTTATGCACAATGCTGCAATTTTTTGGTTTGCTGCACAAATGATAAAAAAAACTTTTGAAAATGATGACCAAAATAAATTAAATATTGGCTTTACAGGAAACGGCTCAAAAATATTATATATTACAGATGGAAGCCGTGCAAAGTCAGAAAACTCAGAAGACTTGAAGAATGTTAAAAAATTAATTAAAGCTATTTTTAAAGCAGTCTTAAAAAAAACAATAGAGATTGAATATCCAGAAAAAATAAAAGATGGAAAAGAGGCTACAGCTTTTGGTGTTATTAAAGCAGAGGAGTTTGATGTTAATGACGATGATTTTTATCATATTCCTATTGGTGATGGCGAAACAATTATAAAAAGCAGAGGTAAGGTCGGCAAGAATGAGTATGTAGCATCTAATATACGTCCAGGAAAAGAAGGTGATAGTTATATAACAGCATCAAGAATAGATAAGGTGGCAAAAAATGTAGAAGATTTTTATAAATGGTTTTTTAAACAATTTACAAATGAAGCAGAAATAAGTTTTAATAACATAGTAAAAAATATAAATAACCCTTTAGAGGATAATAATAAATTAGAAAAAATGGTAGAGCTTGATAATATAAAAAAACAAATTAATTATGCACTTAAAACTGTATATGATGACAAAGAAATAGAATTACACGATACTTTGTTCTTTTATCCAATTAAGCAGTTTATATACGAAGCAGGAAAAGAACAATGTATAAAAGCAAAAAAGAAATAAAATAGTAACACAGGCTCCATAGTTATTCAACTATGGAGTTTTATTAAAAAATAAAATTATGAAAAAAATAAAATTAATATTTTTTACTCTATTATTTATAGTTGCTTTCTCTTTTGTTGCTAACGCTCAAGACAAATACCGCAATGCAGTTAAAAAAATAATAACCAAAGTTATATATTTACAAACAGGTAATGATACAACAGCTGTAAGGGTTGTTGCTTTATTAAATAAAGAAACAATAGAAGAAGTTGATACTACTACTATTGGAAAATATTATTTACAAGCAAAAGATTTATATAGTATAAGAGAGCGAGAAATTCCTGATAGTTTAGTTGTAACAAAAATAAATGATTATTTAAAAAAAATAAATATACCTAAGAATGTAAATAAAAATGAAATTTATTTACAATTATGGTATTCTACAGGATTATTTGAAGATAAAGATTTAACGGAGTCTCAAAAAAAAGAATTATATACTTATTTTTTAGACGATATTGGCTCTGTTAATCACAAAGATTTGTTTAAAGAAACACCAGCAGAAATTAAAAAGGAAAATAAAACTTTCTATAATTTTGTTTTATTTATCGTATTTGCATGGTTTCTAATAACTTTTTTTGTTATGCGTAAACAAATTAATATAATAAAAAATATAATAAAACCTAAAGCAACAGAAGGAGAAGTAGAAGAATTAAAAGATAAAATAGGCAAGGTAGAAAAAGAATCAGAAGAAAAAAGAAAAAAATTAGAAGAAAAATTAGAAAAATCTGAAAAATCTGAAAAGAATTCAACCGAACAGAAAGAAAACTTAAAACAAGAAGTAGAAAATTTAAAAAGACAGATAACAGACTTAAAAAGACAGATAACAGACTTAAAAGAACAGGTGAAGGAATTAACAAAAAAAGGAAAAGAAAAAAAAAGATCTATTCTATCTATACTAGAACTAAAGAAGTTAGAATATTTAGCTTCGCCTCATGAAAATGGTTTTTTCTGGGAAACTGCTGTAATGAACGACAAAAGTATCTACAGTTTGTATGTTTTTGAAAAAAAATCGGATACAAAGGCTGTGTATAGAATTATTGATGGCACTAAGCTTGACTTTAATTATGGCTCAAAAATAATGAGTGCCTGTGAACTTTCTTATGGTATTTATGGAGAAGATCAAATAGCTTCTCCTGTTAAAGATGGTGTTTTAGAAAAAGAAGATGACAAGTGGATTATAAAAACTCCTTGTGTAATAAAATTAAAATAATTAAAATATTATGAAAATACATACAATAATAATACTTTTTTGTGTATTATTTTTTAGCTACATAAAAAGTAATGCACAAACAGATACGGTAACTTATGCCAAAGCTTGCGAACAAATTGGAGTAGCAGGTATAGACTGTTGGTTTCATTCTTTCACAAATAGTGAAGGAAAGGAGGAAAACTTAGATTATACTTGGGGAGAAAAAAAAATTGTTAATTCAGAATCTATAGTTGAGTGGAAAACTAATTTAAAAGAAAGAAAAGTAGGTCTTGATACTATTAAAAAAAGCACAGATGAATCTAAAGGAAGAGCTAACATAATAGGCAAAATACTTGAAGGTATAACTAAATACGAAGAGTTTAAATCTGATAATTCTAAAACCGTTGCTGATTTAAAATTTTTTTTTGAGATATATCAATTTACAGGTTTAGAATTTGGATATGATTTTAATTTTAAAGATACAAAATTAACAGATGTAAATATTCAAATAAAAGAAGAAGTGGATACAGTCGTAAAACCAGTAGACACCAATACAGTCGTAAAACCAGTGGACACCAATACAGTCGTAAAACCAGTAGACACCAATACAGTCGTAAAACCAGTAGACACCAATACAGTCGTAAAACCAGAGAACATAGATACAGTAGTAAAAAAAACAGATAACGACAAGGTATCAGATAAAGAAGCAGTTGTTGAAACAGTTGTTGAAACAGTAAACAAAACAAATACGTATATAAGTGGTAAACAAGTATTTTTTTCTATTCTATTATTATTAATTGTAGGTTTTAGCAGTTTTAAGTTTTACAAACAGTATAAAAAAATAACTAACGAATTAAATAAAGAGACTTTAGAAAAAGAAACAATTATCCCCTAAAAAAAAGTTAAATGGAAGTATTACTATAATTATTGTTAATAACAGAAGTTTTTTTTATTCAAATAATACCAAAAATTAACTTATCCGAAATAAATCAGAATTATGAATAATAAGAATATTATAATAATTGTAGTTGTATCGTGTTTATTAATGTTTTTTTTAATATTACTAAAGCCTTGTTCTACAAATTTTGACAAAGATGAATTTACTGTTGTCAATATAATCAATGGAAATCAGATAGAACTACACAATGGTTGGGAAATAATTTTAATAGGAATTGAATCTAATAATGAAACCTATGAATATTTAGAAGAAAATGTTTTAAATAAAAAAATTAAATTAACTTTTGATTCTAACTCTCCTCGCAAACATATACATCCAGACGCTTCAGATAAAACACAACCAGCTTATGTAAGTTTACCCAGCGGTATCTGTTTAAATACAGAATTAATTGTTCTCGGTATAACTAATGTAATACCAGCACAAAGTCTAAATGATAGTCTAGAACGATATTCTGAAATATGCAAAAATACACCAGATTGTGAAATATTAGATTTATATACAGAAGAATATAATGATGAAACAACAAATAATGAATATGATGATAATAATGGTGGGTATAATAATGATAATGGTATTCCAGATTACGAGAATAGTGATTCACAATGGCAAATGATTCTAGCTATTATTATTGTTATTATTATTTTTATTGTAATAATTTTTGGTGTTGATTTTTTAGATGTAATAGACGAATATATTGCTGGTTGGTTAGCGATTAGTTCTCCTCCTTCTATGTTAGTTGAATTATATATTGCACAAGGTCTTGGATTCCTTGGTGTTGTATTAATGTTTGTAATCCAAGATGAGAACACAATAGGAACTATTTTTGTATCTGTTTTGGGATTTTTGCAATTATCTACTACTATACGTGCCGTTATACATTCAGGACTAAGAGGTTTTGTTCTAAGCATATTTAGAGCAGGTTTATTGTATATTGCATTTATTAGTGGTGTTATTCTACTGGCTATTAATATTGTAAAACTCATCTTTTCTTCAAATGATAATGACAAAAAATAAATAATAATGACAAAAAATATATTATCCTATTCTACTTCAATAGTTCCATTAGTTATTGTTTTTACGGCACTTTTTTTTGTATTTGGGAAACAAAATAATGTAGTATCTAATCCCCAAATAATAAAACAAACAGTTAAAGGAGATGATGTTACAATTATAGAAAGTGATTTTCCTGTTGGCGGAATTATTATGTGGAGTGGTTCTGAAAGTGATATTCCTGAAGGCTGGGTATTATGTGATGGAGATACTATAAATAGCTTAATTATTCCTGATTTACGTGGACGTTTTATTGTAGGTTATGGTTCTAGTGGTTCTAATATTGAAGAGTCGGTATGGAGCTATGAATATGCTAATATTGGTAAAGGAGCTAATGGAATAAAAAATAATATTCTTACAACATCTCAATTACCAAGTCATTCACATGATTTAAGTTATGAAGAGCATTATCATGGAGGAAATTCAAAATCAGTTGTTTCTGATATAAAAAAAGAATATGTGAGTTTTAAAAGTGGAACAAGAGGGAGTAGGCAAACCTTCTACTCTGTTGGTAGTATTTACACCACTAATATTAATTCCAACAGTGGTGGCGGAGGACATAGGCATACTGCTGATGAAACAGGCGATAGTATGCCTATAGAAAATAGACCGCCTTTTTATGTCTTAGCTTTTATTATAAAAATAAAATAAATTATTATCTTTGCAACTATAAACATATAATCAAAGCTAAATCTTAGTTTCTCTTGTAACAGAAAACTGGTAACTTTCAACAAGACAAGAACATTAAGGATTTATAGCTCATGCTTTAGCGTGGGCTGTATTTATTTGTCTTGTGGGTATACCAGTGCCTCTGTTACGAATAAGTTACAGTTTCACGCTTTTTTTATCCAAACACCACAAAGCATGAAATACCAAAGAGAACATCAATCGGAAGTATTAGAAAAAGATTATCCCGAAATAAATCTGCAACCAAAACCCAATTATTTTCTAATTTTTATTATCTTTGCAGTTGTGGTAGGCGTGGCAGTTTGGTATGCCACAATCGCCCCAAACAAAGACCCACAACTAGCCCCCTACCGCCAAACCAAACGAGACAGTGCAATAAGCCGAGTAAAAAAAAGAACTCACAAAAAAGAACAATGCGAACAATATGCACTAATTGCAATATATTCAGACTACTATCCAGTATTGCAACGAGGCGTTAAAATTGCAAATGATAGTATCTGGCTAAATACTGGAGAAGTTTGGAAATATGGAATTACCTGTATTGGCGAAACAAGACGTTATTCAGGACAAGTTTATTATTACGATGGAAATATTATTTTAACAAGGAAACAACTTGAATATAAAGTGCAATTTATTGGTATTGAAAAAGAATGCAAAATAAGAGAAAAAGAAAAAATATATAACTATCCACTTTTGCCAGAGTGCATAAATAGAAAACGTAAATTAATTAGACCTGCTGGCAATAAAATAGATAACTAAAATGATTGGAACTTCAAAATTTAATTTTGTATTCTCTGCAATGACAGATATGAATATAAAAAGCTACACACCATATATTTGTGGTGAATTAGATAAGTTGTTTATAAACAATTTATTGATGAAAAATTATACGAAAAGCCAAACAGAACTTGCGTTAATTTTCATGGCAATAGCTCCTTCTACTCATTCGTTTCGTCCCGACCGCAAATTTAATCGTCGCAAATTCAAAAGCTTTGATATGTATATGAACGTCCCCGATTACGACAAATTCCGAACCGCAACAAAACCCGAAGCAAAAAAAATAATTGCCGAACTATATCTTACAGGCATCAAAAAATACTTATCCAAACAAAAAGATTTTAACCACGAGCTATTCTACAAAGACGTAAAAGAACTATTCGTAAAAGAAGGAATAATTTAAATAAATTTTGAAGTTTTGAAATTTTGGGCTACCCACTTAAAGTTGGACAGCAATTAATTATAAATTGTTAAAAATA
>JAOZQN010000186.1:0-2927 GCA_029932195.1 Bacteroidales bacterium
ATTCAAAAGTAGGAGCAAAAATATCTTCTACATTTGTTATTGTATAATTTCCTGCATCAGCTCCTATGTCTGTTACATCACCATTTATTCCTGTTCTTATTCCTAAAGCATCTATGTCTGATGAAATACTTCCTATAACAAGTCCAGTGCTCTCGGCTGCTGAGTTGCTTTGTATGTGGAGGTTTACGTTTGATGCGTCTGCTGTTGGGTTTACAAAATTAACAGTTGCTACTGTACCAAAGGCAGAGTGCATTTCTTGGAAATTAGTAAAAAATTGCATTTCTCTTAATGTTGCGTATTGCATTCCATTTAAGTCTGCTGCTACTCCGTCTGTGCCTGCGGCACCATATATGTTGTAGTCGCTTGTGGTTAAAGAAGCAAAAAGAACATAATATGCAAAGTGATTGTCTTCTCCTATACTCGCACTATTTGAACGGTCGTTAATAAAAATATTGTTTTGAATATTTGTTATAGATGATTGGTCTTTGAAGAAGCAATAAGTATTTCTTCCTGCTTCAGGTGTTGTAACAGTTCCCCCTATGTAAACAGAATTATAAAAAAAGTTGTTATCTACATCTGTATTATCATAAATACCATATATAAGAGCTTGGCTTGCATTATCTGCTCCTGTTTTATCAATTCCAAGTCTAATCATGTTGTTGTAAACATTTATTTGACCTTGATAAACATAAATCCCTCTTTGTTCAGCATCAGTTGAAGGTGTAGAAAAACTATGTATAAAGTTACCAGTAATTTTATCTTCTGTTGCTTCGGTATCTTCATCGTTGAGTGGCGCTGCATATATACCATATACTCGTTGGTCGGGTGCTCCAGCCGAAACAGGTGCTTCTAATCCGCTTATAGTATTTTTACTTACTTCTATACCGTCGTTGGCAGAACGCTGGCTAATGCCAATTAATATTGCTCTGTCGTTTGTTCCATTATATGTTGCATAAGTTGTAATATTTTTAATAGTATTATTTTCTATTTTTCCAACACCATCTAAATTCAAAATACCACGAGAAAGTGATTTTGCGTTTGTAGCACTTTGTCCAAAAGCTGTAAGATTTTCAATTGTGTTTCCATTTATTTGAAAACTTGTTCCACTTGCATCGTTGTAAATACCAACTACTTGTGTAATTGCTGTTGTAACACCACTTGCTCCAATTGCAATGCTGTTTGCTACGGTTGAACTACCTATTGTGTTGTTCAGTATTTTTGGATTAGCACCATTATTGGTAACAATTCCCCAAAACAAAGCACCATTTCCTGCTGCTCCGTCTGCTGTTATACTTCCAATGATGTTGTTTTCTATTTGTCTGGTTTGAGTGTTTTGAGCATTTATTCCATAAATATAACCACCTGTTCCGTTTAATGTTATGTCAATGGCATTGTTTGTTGTGGCATCTCCAATGCTGTTGGCGGTAGTGTTTCCTATGTTTACTTTTCCATTTTCTATATATATACCTGAAAAAATACCAGCATTAGTTGTTTCACTACTTGATGTTGTAAAATCAATATTTGTAATTGTGTTGTTATCAATTTTAGTAACAGTTCCACCGTTTGCAGTATTTGTGCGGATACCTGTAAAAGCTCCACTTCCTGTTAAGGTCATTTTTCCTGTTTGAGTAGCATTAGCGTATCCAATAATATTTCCATTTATATTAAATTCTTTCCCAGCAGAAGAGTTAATTCTAATTCCTGCCATATTGCCAGTAATACTTTGGCTTGCTGTGTTGTAAATATTATTAGTAGTAATATCCCAATCTGAATTATTTGCATCTAATAGAATTGCATTATTTGTAAAATCGTGAAAATTATTTTGTGATATTGTATTATTATCATTAAGCATTCCAGCCGCACCAACAGCGTAAATCATGTTGCTTGGATTTTCTCCACCGTAATTACTAAAATCGTTTTGAGTAATTGTTAGTGCATCGTTTCCACTTGAAGTAGGTTCTGATATTTCAATAAGTGCTTTATCGGTTTGTATAGTTCTTCCTTCAAAATTAGTATATTGAAGTGTAACATTATTAACATCAGCGTTAATTTTAATTGTAGAACCAGCATCTGCTGCTATTTCTGTGTTTCTGAAAGTAAGATTATTTGGTGTTCCTGTTTTATTAATTCTTCCTTCAACTACAAAATTTTCTGTTCCGTTAATAATAAGGAGTGGGTCGCCTGTTGTTGGTGGTGTTCCTTCAACTATTCTGTTTGCAACTTCGGGTAGTAAGGTCGTTATCCAAGGTCCGCCTGCATAAGATATTACAGGAACAACAATTGGTAAAGTTTCAGTTTCTGCGGCAGACAAATAGTCGGCACGTATTTTTATATCGCAGTCGCAAGGAATAGAATACATTGAGAGTGCTGCAAAAACTTCTGTAAGAGTAGTATAATCTCCTCCAGTTCCTACTGTAATTACACCACTTCCACAAATAACATCAACTATTCCTATAACAAAATAAGTTTCGTTTGCAGGAAATGTTAAATCAAGCGGTAGAGTAGATGTAATTGTAGGTGCTGTTGCTGTTGAACCTCTTGGCTGATAGGAGAGCAAAGCATCTGTATTTGATTGTCCTATTGCGTGGTCGGCAGTTATAGCAGGATTGGTTTGATATAATTTCACACTTGCCGAAGTTAAAACATTCGTTCCGCTTTGCGTAAACTTCCAATAGGTTTGAGCATCAGGTGTGTCCATTTTAAAACCTGTAACAGGCGAACCACTTGGTGGTGTTTCAAAAAACTCGGCAAGATAACTCCCCGTGCCTGCTGTTGAAACTACACTGTTTAACCAAGTTGCATGGTAATTTCCACTTTTTCCGATAGGAAAATGATAGTCTCCTGTTTCGCTGTCTCCCATATTTCTCACCATTGGTCCGTTTACAAAAACAGTTGGAGTACCTCCTACAAGATTTGTGCTTGCTGTT
>JAOZQN010000186.1:3027-10935 GCA_029932195.1 Bacteroidales bacterium
TGGTCCGTTTACAAAAACAGTTGGAGTACCTCCTACAAGATTTGTGCTTGCTGTTCCTTCAACAATAAGGTAGTTTGCTGTTGTTGTGTGAACCAGTCCGTTTGTGAGTGTTACCGTTTTTGCACCAAAATGTGCATTTAGCGTTACGCCAGTGCTACTGTTATCAAAAGTAAGATTATCTAATTCGTAAGTTCCGGCACCGCTGTATGATTGTGCAACAGTTCCATTAAAATTAATTTCGCCAGTTGCTAAATTTGTGCTAAATAATGAACCAGCATTTGTAATGTCAGCAAGCACTGTAAGTGTTTTATGGTTTACATCAAAAGTTCCTCCTATAATTGTTAAATTATTGCAAGTGAAATTATGATTATCTGTAGCATTTTCAGGATTAATAGATACTTCTCGGTCGGCACCACCTACATTATCAACAATAATATCGGCAACTGTAATAGGATTATCATAACTTCTAATTTTGAAACCGCCATAAGTACCAGAAGCACCATTAGAAACAGAAGATCCATC
Organism: Bacteroidales bacterium; assembly: GCA_029932195.1. Lineage (GTDB taxonomy): Bacteria > Bacteroidota > Bacteroidia > Bacteroidales > JAOZQN01 > JAOZQN01. The sequence continues at coordinate 3,550 of JAOZQN010000186.1, forward strand.
ACCGAACTGTAATGATATATTACTAAAATCCTTATTTGTTCCCCATATTTCTAATGTATTTCTATCTTGATTTGATGCGTCTGGTTTTGGGTCTATAAAAGTAATTTTACCTCCTGTTCCTGCAGTAACTATTGAGCTTGCTTGAAATTCTAAAACATCATTTGTTCCAATATCATTAGTTCCTACTTGCGGGTCAAGCAATATTTCGGAAGCATCGTTCATTGTAAGAGTTGAGCCACCATTTGAAGATAAAAATTGCATTCTACCGTTTTGGTTTATTTTCGCTGTGCCAGATAAATTTACAGTTTTTCCGTAAGATACAGCAAACACACTACTACCAGTACCAGCCGTTAATATACTATTATCTGTCATTGTTAAATTTCCTGTTACAGTAACATTTTTACCAACTGTTGTAGTTGAAGCGTTCATCATTGTTAATGAGCCGTTTGGATATGTGGTGTATGCTCTGATGGCTAATGAAGTTCCTATTTGTAAATGGGCATTATTTAGTGTTGCAACACCGTAGCAATTCATATTTACAGTTGTTGCAAGAGTTCCACCATTCATTGTAAGAATACCGTTTTGAGTGGTATTTATATCGTAAAGATTTATGTAATCTGTACCAGAAATTGAACCAGCATCAATTCGTAATAATCCATAAATAAGGTTACGTACACAAGTTGAAGCTCCTGTAGAGGTATATACAAGAGAGCCGTTTGAAGTGTTATTTACATTATCGTCGTTTATAGTTAAATGACCAGTAGCAGTAAATGAAGAAGTTCCAGAAAAAGTTGCAGCTCCATTTACAGTGAAAGCAACACAATTCATTGTTGCTGCATCTGAAAAAGCAAGCGAACCTACACTTGAGTTTGCAGAAACATTATTATTTACACTTGTTGTTCCAGTAAGACTTATAGAGGTATTACCAGAAAGAGTAGTTGGTCCATTTACAGTAAAAGCTGCACCAGTAAGCACAGAATTTACTACATCTAAAGTACCATTACTTCCACCTGTTGAAGGGTTATTACCAACAGTAATTGTACCGCCAATATTTATATTTAAAGCATTAGAGATTGTGCTAACACCGTACAACGCCATTCCTCCAGTTGTAGTTAATTTTGCATCTGTCCATGTAAGAGTTCCTGTGTTTGCAATATCATCGTAAACAGTAAACGAACTTGCAGTTATCGAAGTTGTTGCACCAGAAGCTGTAAAATCATCGTATATTTTAACACTACTATTTTTAAGTGTAATTTTTGCTTCATTAGAAATATTACCATTTCCTCCATTTAATAATTGTAAATGACCACCTGATACAGCATTTGTAAGTTTGCTATCTGCTCCAGACATTATAAAGTTGCCATAAGCATTTATACGCCTTTGAGCATTAAAAGTTCCTGCACTTATTTCAAAATCACCACTTATAGTAGCATCAAAATTTCCTGCATTGGCCCATTCAACAGTAGTTCCAGAATTGTTTATGTGTAATTTTCCTGTAGCTGCACAAACAGTTACACTTCCTCTATAAGGTTTTAATGTTCCACAGTTACTTGATATTTTAAATGTTCCGTTTGTTAGTATTAATCTTTTTGTAGTTGTAGCATCTGCATCTTCTATTTGTATAGATCTAGTTACATCAAGTTTATATCCAGTTGGTGTAATCCCCTTATCTACAGTTAATGTATAAAAGCGACAAGTTCCTGCTGCATTACCTGCTATAACTGCATCCTCCGATTTGTAGAAAAACACATCAGTTCCGTTTGTTGCACCGTCCATATTAAAAATTCCAGAGTTTACTGTAAGGTCTCCATAAATAAACAGGTCTGTACTTCTTGCATAGGTACCACTTGCTCCAAGAAAATTCCCGTTTGTATTAACGATTACATTTCCTCCAACAGTAAGTGAACCCTCTCTTTTATTATTTGGGCTTATAAATTGTAATGTCCCGTTTACGGTTAAATTATTGCAAATCTGATTATCGTTATCGTCGTTTATTCCGTTAATTGTAACTAATACTCCATTATCAACAATAACATCATCGCAACTTGAAGGTTCTCCATTAGGTGTCCATGTTAGAGGATCGTCCCAGTCGCCTGAACCTGTTCCTGTAGCCGTTTTTGTGCTTGACGATGTTGAAGTAGTTCCAAAAGTTGCTCCAGAGGTAAACTCACTTATTGTTTCTGGTGTGTAACTGTCATTACGGGCAACTATTTTGTAGTAATAATCTGTGTTGGGTATTAAATTTGTTGCAACATAAGAATAATCATCTCCAATACCATTCCAAGTTGTTGATTGTGTTTTTCCTTGATATGTATATGAAGAACCATCAAGTGAACTATAAACATCAAACCAAGTTTCGGTTGTTGAATCATCTTTCCAGTTAAAAGTAATACCTCCGCAAGATGAAGCTGTGAACATAGCTCCTGTAGGAGCTTTTGGTGCTGCTGGTTTTATATCGTCTACACTTACAAAACGGTAATATCTTCTGTCGTCGCCTGTTCCTGAACCTGGGTCAAGTTGAGAAACAGTTGTAAATGTATTTAATGAATTCATACTTGTAGTGTGGTCAGCGGCAATTGAAACATAACGACCATTGTTAGCACCCCAAGAAATACCTGCTTCAAAAGTGCCAGATGGAGTTCCAGTGAAATCGCCATAAACAAATTCTATCATACCAGAAGTTTCGTAGAAACGAACTTGATATGTACCAATACAAGAACTTGATTGATCAATTTCCATATTAAGAAACTCCACAACAACTACTTTGCCTAGTATAGTATTAATTGTTTTAGTATGCACTTTTCCTGTTGCACTTGTTGCTAAATCGCCAGCAAGTGGTGTAAGTGATCTCCAGTTATTTTTACGAATAGTTGTTCTTGTTGTTCCAGGTTTTCCTCCCAAGCGTATAACTCCGTTTGAATTTACATAAAAATTAGTTTGTCTGCTATTTGCATAATGATAAAAACCAAATCCAAAGTTTATCTTTCCACTTTGTTCGCTGTCTTCACCTGCTCCTATAAGCTCTGTTGAGCCGTTTATCATCTCAAATGCTGTTCCATCTTTTAGTTTGTAGAGGTTTGCATCTGTGTCTGTTGAAAATCCAGTTTGGTAACTTGAATAATCTTGTGCATTAGTTAGAAATGCAATACTTATAAAAAAAAGTATTAAGAAAGTTTGTTTTGTTTTCATTAGTGTTTAATTAAGTTTATTTTATAATAATTTTGTTATATAAATTAGACCGCAAAAACTACACCCTTTGTAATTAGTGTGCGTCTATAATAAAATGAATTGTTAATTTTTTGATAGCGTAAATTAATGGTAACCAAAATGTAAATCCAAGCTCCAGCTTGGATAATGACAATGTTCTACTAATATTCTAAAAATTAGAATATAATAATAATATTTATGTCGCCGATTTTCCTAAATATCCAAACTGGAGCTTAAATTTAAACTTAACCCGACTTGACTTTAGGGTTGCTGCAACTCTCTTATAGACAACAAAATGCTATCTTTTGATTTACATTCAGGTAACACGGGTTTTATTATAAATTAAATTGAGTTAAATACAATTATAAAGGAGTAACAGTCAATATTTTGATGATTTTGAAATATCAATTTTAAATGAATAAATTTACTTTTTCTTTCAACTCGCTTACTATAAGTCATGTAGGTTGTTTTTGTTATTAGCATTAAAAAATATGACAAAAATAATCCTTTTTATTTAAACAAAAAACTAACTCGGGGACTGCGAGTGTGTTTGCTTTTTTCAACACGCTAACAATAAACCACTTAACATCCTTTAGATTCATTCTAAACTACAACTCTACACTGATTATTAGAGACTTACCAACATTTTTTTTGATGACTAAAATTCGGGTAAAAAAAGTCAGTTGGGTTAAGCACCACTAATCTACACCATAACTTCTTATAAAGAATACGTATTTTTTTCAAAAATGTTTCAATAAACTTAACTTTTTTCACAATTAAATATACAATAAAATTATTGAATAACTGAAATAAAACTATTATAAAGGCTAAATTTAGGCTGAAACATGTATATATATATGAATAAAAACACTGTGTTTCTCAAAAAACCATTTGATAAAATACAGTTTTTTGAAGACGAGTTATTGGTTTATTGTAGATAAAGTATTTACTAAAGTTATGGTTAAATAAAATTATCTTGTTATAATTTTTTCTATTATTTTTGGAAAATAATTATACTCTAACTCGTGAATTTTTTTGGCAAGTTGTTCGGCAGTATCAGACTTTGTTATTTTACATCTTGCCTGGAAAACAATATTACCTTCATCGTATTTCTCGTTAACATAATGTATTGTGATGCCACTCTCTTGCTCACCATTTACTACAACAGCCTTGTGAACTGCATCTCCATACATTCCTTTTCCGCCATATTTAGGTAATAAGGCTGGGTGGATATTTATAATTTTTTGAGGATATTTTTCTATAATCTTTTTTGGAATAAGTAAAAGAAAACCTGCAAGAACAATAAAATCAATGTTGTTTTCTTGTAAGATATTTAAAACATAATTTGATTTTAAATCTTTTTTATCAAAAATTTCACATTTAATATTTAGCTTTTCGGCACGCTCAATCACATAAGCATTTTTATTGTTGGTGAGAATAAGTTGAATTTTTACGTTCTTAGAACTTTCAAAATACTTATAAATATTTTCGGCATTAGAACCTGAACCTGAAGCAAATATTGCTATTTTCATTATTGATTATTATTATGAAGGAATTATTCACCCTTTTTCTTTAAGAAGTTTAAGGGTGAATGTTGGTTACAAGGCAGTTAGGGTATGCAAAATAGCTTCTACTTGCCACAAAAACACTTTTTTGTCTTGTTTTCCTGCATACACATATCCGTCGGCAGTAATAATACGGTTTCGTTTTTCATCCACAATAGAAACGCTAACAAACGGACCTCCAAGTATATAACCTTCTGTTTTCCAGAGCCCTCTAACTTTGCAAGCATATTTTTCGTTCAAAGAAAAAACTTCTTTATCTGGTATAATTAATTTTTCGGTAGTCATATAACTACCTTCCGCCGGACCAGGAACGTATTTTTTTGTTATAGAATCTCGGACATCAATTAAATTGTGAAGTTCAAAATCGCTTGTATCTTTGTAGTTATAATAATAAATAAAAATTGCCTGACTCGTTTTTGGTTGTTCGTTGGAAATCCAGACAAAATTATCTTTACTCACATCAAGCTGATAATCAACAGGAAATGTCATTTTTAAATTATGTTCCGATCTTAAAACTTCTTCTATTTCTGCAGATTTATAACGTTTATATATATTTACAAAACGTTCTCTTTCCTCTTTCAGAAGAGTGTTTATTATAGATTCACTATTTTTGGCAAAGAGGTTTATAAATTCCTCGTCGTTTGCTGCCGAAATATTAAAAATCAATTGTGGACTCGACCAATGATTTCTTTCTATCGTTAGTTTTGGCTCTTTATGTTCTGGTGAAATATTTACAAAAATAATATTTCTATGCGTTGCACCAGTAGATCGGAACAAGCTACTACTCACATTGATAGGTTTAAAAGTTGCTTCATTTTGAGGCAATTGAGGAAATGGTTTTGTGAGTATTGAATAAATAGTGTCTCCCACTTTTCCGTCCCATTTTGCTTTGCTTATAACCACCAAAACTTCGCCCACAGGTCCTGTGGTGGAGGATTTTCCTGCACTTCCACTTCCTGTAAAACCTTTGCAACCTGCTAATAGAAAAATTATAACACCAAAAAATAACCAAATAAATTTTAGTTTATTTTTCATCTTCTTCTTTTTTTTCTTTATTATCTGAATCAGAGTCTGTTGCTTTTTTAAATTCTTTTATCCCTTGCCCTATTCCTTTAAACATTTCAGGAATTCTTCTTGCTCCAAAAAGTAATAATACGATAAGAACGATAACGATAATTTCTGGTAATCCAGGTGCCCATAATAGTATTGAAGATAACATAGTTTTATTGGTTTATAGGTTAATTAACTGACAGTAAAAAAATAAGAAAATAGAAATGGCGTTTTATTTAGAAAAAACAATCCAAAACGTCATAATTCTAAAAAAACAATTCTTATTTATTTTGCAAATTTACTAATTTTTTTAAAAAAATCCATTTTTTAACAGTTTTTTAAGAATTTTATTATTTTTGTAAAAAATAAGAGATCAGTTCACCATACCATTTCAAGGAGTTACATTCACCCTCTCGCTTCAAGTGAGAGGGTGAATAACCAACAGGTGCAAACCATTTTTCATTTTCAGGCGAAAGCTAATTTTAAAATTAAACACTTATTTATATGTCTATTATTCTAAAAAATGTTAGTAAATTTTACGGAGAACAAAAAGCTCTTGATAATGTTTCGTTTGAAATAAAAACTGGTGAAATTGTTGGATTTATTGGACCAAATGGTGCAGGAAAATCTACTGCAATGAAAATTATTACTGGATATATTCCACAAGACGAAGGCGAAGTTATTGTAAACGAAAACAATACAAAAGAAAATATTATTGAAATAAAAAAAGAAATTGGATATTTACCCGAACACAATCCGTTGTATTTGGATATGTATGTGCGAGAATACTTGGATTACGTGGCAGGAATTTATAAAATAAAAGATAAAAAACAAAAAGTAAAAGATGTTATCCAACGACTTGGTATTGAGAGAGAACAGCATAAAAAAATTAGTGCCTTATCAAAAGGTTACAGGCAAAGAATTGGACTTGCACAAGCATTAATCCACGATCCAAAAGTTCTAATTCTTGATGAGCCAACTTCTGGTTTAGATCCTAATCAAATTATGGAAATTAGAGATATAATTTCCGAAGTAGGAAGAGAAAAAACAATAATGCTTTCTACTCATATTATGCAAGAAGTTGAGGCAATTTGTGATAGAATTATCATAATAAATAAAGGGAAAATAGTTGCAGATAAACGAACTTCTGAAATAAAAACAGAGGTTAAAAATACTGTTCAGACAATTATTGTGGAATTTGACAAACAAATAGGCAAAGAAAAACTTGAGACAATAGCTGAAATTAGTAAAGTTGCTAATTTAAAGGAAAATAGTTGGCTTTTGGAGAGCAACTCCAAAAAAGATATTAGAACAGATATTTTTAATTTTGCGGTATTAAACAAAATTGCCGTTATTTCTATGCAGAAAAAAGAAAAAACATTGGAAGAGATTTTTAAAGAGCTTACGAAATAATGACTATTAGATTGGAATTTTGTGATTTTAAGTAGGTAATCATATATCAACGCCACTTTTTAAGAGGCTATTTTTGTATTAGGCAAGGCAAAAAACATTTGCATATTGCTTATATGGTAATCTTTTTTAACGAAGCATAATGCTAAAATTG
>JAOZQN010000187.1 GCA_029932195.1 Bacteroidales bacterium
TGCTACGCTCAAAACCCACCACCACCCACACAAAATATTGACACAAAGCAAATGTTATAATCTTTTTTTATCTCATCATATAATTACGTTCAATATGTATTATTTCCTTCTTTGATAATTTATACATTTTATAAATTAAACTATCAATTTTATTTGTTAATTTTAAAATATCTGCATTAATATCTTTATTTTTAATCTTTGTTATTTGTTTAATAATTTTCAATATTTCCGTTTTTTCATTACTCTCATTTGTTACTATCGGCAAGTTTTTAAACTGATACATTTTTACTTTTGGAAATAAGTTATCAAATTCGTTGTGTTTTAATCTTAAATAATAACCAAGTAATTTAGAATTAAGTTGGGCTACTATAAAATCAAGTGAGATTTCTGAATTAATAGGATTTGCAACACAAATTGATTGGTCTGCAATATAATTAGAGTTATTATCAATAATAGTTGAAATCAAGCCTTTTTTTCCAAGAATTATCCTTGTATATATTCTTTTTCCTATAAAAAGAGATTTTTTTCGAGGCTCCGCAAGCCACTTGCCATAACTAACAAACACGTTAGAATTTATAGTATAATATGGAAAAATATGTCTGCCTTTTAGTTCAAGTTTATATGTCTCATCTATTTTTTCTTTTTCATGATAGCTTCTATTTTTGTAATCTTTTTCTGTTTGATAACCTTCTGTATATTTAGATTTACCATAACCATCTCTACGATAAGGGTGTATTCCTCTTGAAACGGCAAAAACATCTTTTATTCTTTGCTGTTCTTGTTCTATTAATTTTATTATTTTTCGGTCTTTTTCAGTTACAAAAATATCAAATAATTGATTTTCATTTTCCTTGAAAGATTGAAATTTTCTTTTATGGGTCGTTTTAATTTCTTTTTTATATATGTTTTTAATCAATATTTCATTATCGGATTTTATTTTTGTTCCTGAAAAAACAACGACATCTACTTCAGCTTCTTCAAATACTTTTTCTTGTGAGTAAACTATTTCTGATAATGATAAATTTTCTAAAAGAAAATTCCTGATTTTTTTTGTTTTATGATTTGCAAGCCAAGTATTTGGGATAATATAAGAAATACTGCCTTTTTTTCTTACTATTTCGTGTGCTTTTTCTATAAATAATTGATATAAGTCAAGTTGATACTCTGCTGTTTTATACATTGAATTAAAATAGTCTTTTACCGAATTTAATTCATCTCCAAAATCTCGTCCAGATATATACGGCGGGTTTCCTATAACAAGGTCAAATCCTATAAAATTTCCATTCTCGTCTAAAACTTCTGGAAATTCAAAACGCCACTCAAAAGCATTACCATAAAGTGTTTGTAATTTTTTTTCATATTTTTCTTCCAGTTCAATTACTTCATTTGATATTTTTTCTGTTTCTTTTTTCCATTCTTCTTTATCCGTTTCTTCGAAAAACATTGGCATTTCGCCAAGTTTCGCTTTTTTTCGTTGCAAAAGAATGTAATCTTTGTCGGTTGGATTTACATTTTTGGCAAATTGTTGCTTTATTCTTGATATTTCATTTTCGGCTTTTTGTTTTACAATTTTATCATTTGTTGATTTGTATAAAATAACTTGCGTTTTATATTTTTCGGTTGCAAGTTTCATCTTCTGTGCCTGTTCGGTTGTAATACCATTTCCGTTTAGAGCAAAACGTCCAACAAGCGAATTCCCTTGTTTTATGTTAATATCAATATTAGGAAGTGTCTCTAATTCTGAATATTTACTTTCTTTCGTATAATATGAGTTCTTTAAAAGTTCAATCCAAAGTCTTAATCTACATATATTTACAGAGTTTGGATTAATATCTACTCCAAAAAGACAGCTTTCTATAATCGTCTGTTTTTCATGAAATATTGCCTCTTGCAAATTCTGTTTATAATCAACAGCGTTTCCTTTTTTATTTAAAGAATATTCAAATAATTCTTCTGTTTCCTTATCTGAAATTATTAATTCATCGTTTATAACTTCAAACTTATAGTTTTTTATTCTATTTGAGTTTTGATATTCTAATATTCCAAGTTCTGATTTTATTGCAATTATTTCGTTTAATGCCGAAACCAAAAAATGTCCTGAACCTACTGCTGGGTCGCATATTTTAAGGCTGTTTATTATTTTATTTGCTTGTCTGCGGTTTTCAATTTTATCTTTAAGTTCGTTAAAATTTGTTATGTTTTTAAAATTTTGCAGGCTTGTATCTTTGAATTTTTGCACAACTGCATTGCGAATATTTTCACGGCTCATATACATTGTAACATAACCAGGCGTGAAATATGAACCGTCTTTATAACCATTAATTTTCTCAAAAATAAGCCCAAGCACAGAGGCATTGATTAAGTTTTTATTTTCTTCTTGAATTGTTCCACTTCCTTCGCTTGTAAAATCATAAGCATCAAGAAAATCTAATATATATTCAAGTATTGTAAGTTCTTTTTTTGACGAAAGGATACTTTTGTTATTTTTCGGTAATTTTAAGCGTGATTTTAAACTGTTTATTCGTATCGTTTCGTCTTCTAATCGGCTAATTTCAAAAAGAGAACTATTTAAATATGGAATTTTCTTAAATTTTTCTTTTATATTTAAGTTTCTTTTGTTTTGTTCTTTTGCAAGAACTTCAAAAAAAAGCTCGTTCAAGTCATCAAAATCAACAATATTTTTTTGCTTCAAGAATTGATATTCAGGATTGTCTCCATGATATTGAATTAATTGTGCTTCGAGCAGTTTGAGAAATAAAATACGGTTTATCCACATTATATTTAATTCGAGAGCTACATTAATAATTTGTTCATCCTGTTTTGTGCCGTATCGTTTTTCAATATTATCTATATGCCTTAGTCTATCCTCTGTTTGAAGTGTATTAATGGTATTTTCAATCAAAGATGCTGGATTTCTGTTTTCTTTTTCTTTACGTTTTATTATTTTTTTATTATTAATTTTCGTTTCCTCCAAACCTATTATGTGTAATAACTCATTATAAAAACTTATATCAAGTGAGTTGCTATCGTTTACGTCTGGTAATTTCAATAAATGTTCTGGCGAAAATAATTTATATAAATTTATAAGCTTATTTTCAAGTAATTTGTCAATTTTATTAAAGTCCCTCAAATTTACATAAGTGCATTCTATTTCTGTTTTATTTTGGTTTATGTATTTTTTTGCTATTTCGTCATAAAATAAATCCGTTTTTTTACTTGTTTTTTGTCCAGTTTTCCATTTTTCATATTCTTGTTTTAATTTTGTATTGTAAAATACACGTTCAAAGTCTATTGCATCAAAAATAAACCATTCATTCAGATTAGTTATTATAATATTTTTGATTTCATTATTTTCAAATTCAATTCTCTCTTGCAGGTAATATAAAATAATTTCGTGAAGTGCTTTTTTATTTATATCTGTTTTTGTTATCATATCAGCCTTGTTTGAAGGCTTTTTTGTTTCAAATATTACTCCAACAGGTGTTTTGTTGTCAATTCCATTGTATATAGCAAGGTCTGTTCTTCCTTTTGTGTTTATTTCATTATTTTGATAGAATGTATTTTTGAAAAATTGAATTAGAAAGTTTTTTAAATGTTCTTCACTCTCATTGTCGTCAATTTTATTAACAATTATTTGAAATTGTTTTTTAAATTTTTCAAAATCAGTTCTATTAACCTTGTCTTTTTGAAAAGCTTTATTTATTGAGTTCGCTGGTATTTTTATTTTTAATTTCATATTTTTTTTCAAAAGTATTTTGCAAAAATACTCATTTTATATCAACTTGCTATTTTTTTTGATTGATTATAACGCCCGAGTCATTGTGGGTTGCAAAGTTAGTCATTTTTTTTGACAATTCCAAATCTAACAGTTAGCCTTTAGGTTAGAAAATAGAAAAAGATTAATTGGTTTTTTATATTCTTTGTTGTATGTAATTCAAATTAATAATAAACAAGTTCATCGGGTTTAATTAATTTAGAACCTGTATTGCTCTACAAATGATGCTGATATGTTTTTATATCGGTTTGTGTATGGCTTGTTTTAATCTGCAATATATTGTTAGTTCTCTATTTTAAAACTTTGCTCAATTGATTCGAACCCTTTTTTATTTTTAATATTATCCTCAGTAGCTTCCTGCTTACATATCACAAAACTCTTGTCATTCTCATAAAAAAAATGAAGAATCCCTTCGTGTTTTAGTCCCAAAATACTAAAAGTATAGTTTACTGATGTAGTATTTATTTCATTGAACTTATTTTTTTTCTGATTTTCAAAAGTCAAATTAGAATTCTTAGAAATAATGTTATTCCTCAATTCATTTTGATAAATATTTATCGACTCGTTTAAATCCAACTCATTATTAATCCAAGATATGGTAATCACACCACTAGAATTTAATCCATCTTTCTCTATTGATAAATAGTACCCTTGATTGTCTATATTTTCTTCATCAGAGACATTCCATCCTTTTGGACTGGTCAGAGATATTCCATCTCTTTCAAATTTTGCTTGTGGAGTCTCTTGGCAAGAAGTATAAACAAAGAGTATCAGTAACAGAAACTTGAAGTTTTTCATTTTATTTCAGTTAATTGTAACTAACGCCTTAATCATTGTGAGGTGTAAATTTAGTTCTTTTTTTTATAAATTCCAAATTTAAACTTTTTAATTAACTTTTGGAGAGTTATAAAAAAAAAGAATGAAAAAAAGGTATAAACCAATTTTTCATTCTTCAATTCTCATTTATAGTTTAATTTACACAAGTCCTTGTGCAATCATTGCGTCTGCAACTTTTACAAAACCAGCGATATTAGCACCTTTTACGTAATCGGTGTATTCTCCGTCTGTTCCATATTTTATGCAAGAAGCATGAATATCTTTCATAATTCTTTGAAGTTTTTGATCCACTTCTTCTGCAGTCCAGCTAAAACGAAGTGAGTTTTGGCTCATTTCTAATCCCGAAACAGCTACTCCACCAGCATTTGCGGCTTTTCCTGGTCCGTATAATATTTTTGCTTCTTGGAAAAGCTCAATTGCTTCTGGTGTGCAAGGCATATTTGCTCCTTCCGATACACACATAACTCCGTTGGCTACAAGTTTTTTGGCATCGTCTGCGTTTAGTTCGTTTTGGATAGCACATGGTAAAGCGATATCAACTTTTTGTTCCCAAGGTCTTTTGTTTGGGAAAAATTCTACGTCAAATTCTTCTGCATAAGGAGCAACAACATCGTTGTTGGTCGCACGAAGTTCTAACATATATTCTATTTTTTCTCCAGAAATTCCGTTTGGATCATAAATATATCCATCAGGACCAGAAATTGTTACTACTTTTCCTCCGAGTTCGGTAGCTTTTATTGCAGCACCCCAAGATACGTTTCCAAAACCTGAGATTGCAACTGTTTTTCCTTTAAAAGAATCTCCTTTTGTGGCAAGCATTTCTTGTGCAAAATATACATTACCAAAACCAGTAGCTTCCGGACGCATAAGACTTCCTCCCCATTCACGACCTTTTCCGGTAAGAATACCAGTAAATTCGTTTTTAAGTTTTTTGTATTGTCCGAATAAAAATCCGATTTCTTTTCCGCCAACACCAATATCGCCAGCAGGAACGTCTGTGTTAGGACCAATGTGTCTGTAAAGTTCGCTCATAAAACTTTGGCAGAAACGCATAATTTCGTTATCCGATTTTCCTTTTGGATTAAAGTTTGAACCACCTTTTCCACCTCCCATAGGAAGTGTTGTAAGGCTGTTTTTTAAGATTTGCTCAAATCCGAGAAATTTAAGAATACTTAAAGTTACACTTGGGTGAAAACGTAAACCTCCTTTGTAAGGTCCTATTGCACTGTTATATTCTACACGGTAACCTTTGTTTATTTGCACTTCACCTGCGTCGTCTTGCCAAGGAACTCGGAACATAATTACTCGTTCTGGTTCTACAAGTCTTTCTAATATTTTTAACTTAGAATACTGCGGATTTTCCTCTATAAAAGGAATAAGTTTTTCTGCTACTTCTAAAACTGCTTGATGAAATTCTTTTTCACCTGGATTGTTGGCAATTACGCCGTCCATGAATTTATTTATTTTATCGATCATGTTTTTAATTTTGATAAAAAAAATTAATATTAAAAAAATAGGTTGTTAAAATGATATGTTTTATTGCAAAACAAATTTGTTGTTAATAAGTTAATAATAAGCCTATTAACAATAAATAAATATAACAATAAAGTAATTTATTCTCTTTTAATTATGTGCAATATTATTAATTAAATATGTATAAAATATAACAAAAGTCATTTTTTTTTGCTCCAAAAAATTATTATTTGTAATACGGTAATTATAAGGCATTTAAAAAGTATTAAATGAGGTTAATTTTGAGTTTATTTTTAATTTTTAAATAAAACTTATTTTCATAAAAAAAGCAGCAAAAATTAGGAATTATCAAAAAAACGAGTAGCTTTGCAAGCCATACAACTCACCAATGATTTGGGCGTTAAAAGCAATTAAAAAAAAAGACATGAGACAAATTTTATTAAGAACCTATAATAAGTTTATCATATTTTTATTGGGAACAATTGGATTTTCAGTTGGATGTATGAAAGCGGAATACGGCACACCAAGTGCTGATTTTATATTAAATGGAAATATCCAATCTGTAACAACAGAACAACCAATCAAGAACATTAAAGTGTCTATGGGATATGAAACGGTGAATTCGGACGAAAATGGGGATTTTACAATCAAAATTAATAATTTTCCGCAAGAACAAACCTTTAATGTGCTTATTGAAGATATTGACAGCACAGAAAACGGAAGTTTTCAAGATAAAGACACAACAGTAACTTTCCCTGATGGGAATTTTAGCGGAGGAGATGGTTGGTATGAAGGTGAAACAAAAAAAAATATTACAATCCGCTTAGATGAAAAATAGAAATAAAATAAATATTAAAAAGCGTATTGGACTTTCTTTATACAAACAATATAAAAAAAACGAAACAAAACAGCATGAATTAAAGTATTTGTTTTGGGAATGCACACTTCGGTGTAATTTAAATTGTTTGCACTGTGGAAGTGATTGTATGGTAGATAATTTGGTCAAAGATATGCCAATAAAGGATTTCTTAAAAGTTATTGATGAAATTAAGCCAACAGTTAACCAAAATAAAACAATGATTGTTTTAACAGGTGGGGAACCTCTTGTCAGAAAAGATATTGAACAATGTGGTATTGAACTTTACAAAAGAGGATTTCCATGGGGAGTTGTTACAAATGGATATTTATTATCAAAAAAACGATTAGAAAGTTTAGTAAACTCTGGATTAAGAGCATTAACTATTAGTCTTGATGGATTTGAGGAAGAACATGATTGGTTTAGAGGTCGTAAAAACTCATTCAATAAAGCAAAAGAGGCTATAAAAAATGCTATAAAAATTGAAAGTCTTAAATTTGATGTTGTAACATGTATTAATCAAAAAAGCATTCAAAATTTAACTCAGTTCAAAGACGAATTAATAAAATGGGGAGTAAAAGAATGGAGATTATTTACTGTTTTCCCAATCGGCAGAGCAAAAGAAAATAATTTATTACAACTAAATGATAAGCAATTTGTAGAGCTATTTGATTTTATAAAAAGCACTCGAAAAGAAGAGCTAATCAAGGCTTCGTATGGATGTGAAGGCTTTTTAGGCAATTATGAGAGTGAAGTTAGAGATGACTTTTTCTTTTGTAGGGCAGGGATTTCAATAGGTTCTGTTCTGGCAGACGGTTCAATTTCGGCATGTCCGAGTTTAAGAGACAACTTTACACAGGGAAATATTTACAAAAACAGTTTTGTAGAAACATGGAATAAAAAATTCCAAAAAATGAGAGACCGCTCATGGACAAAAACAGGAATATGCAAAACTTGTAAACATTTTGATTACTGCGAAGGAAATGGCTTGCATTTAAGAAATGAAAAAACAGGAGAATTGTTATTTTGTCATTACGAGAAGATACAAAACGGTTAGTGTGCGTCCATAAAGTCCGTAAGGACGACTCTATTGATAACCCACGATGATAATCGTGGGCTACAAATAAGTTAGTTCTAAAAACATTGTAGGTCTATTCGTAAAATAGCCAACTTTATGGATACCCACTAATTATACCAAACTCGGCGTTGGATACAAATTTTAAAATACTCGTTTACAATAAGTGCAATGAGACATGCTCATTGTGTTTGTAAAATACGTATCCGCCTTGACTTTGGAAAAAATATACTTCATGGAATGGACTCATTCAAATTAATAAAATTTTCCTTTTATCATTACTTTTTCTATCAGATTTGAACCGTAGGCATAAGGAAAAAATTCTATTGTAGGAATTGGTTTTGTGATAAAAATATTTGCAAATTTTCCTCGTGCAATAGAACCGTGAGTATCGCTAATTCCCATTGCATAGGCTGTGTTTGTGGTAGTTGCGTTTATAACCTCTTCCGGAAGCATTTTATAATTTATACAACCCATAGACGAAATTAGTTTCATATTTCCCGAAGGCGACGAACCAGGATTAAAATCGGAAGCTAATGCTACGGGAAGTCCTGCGTCAATCATTTTGCGGACTGGTGAAAACCTCATACCGAGAAAAAATGCAGCTCCGGGTAAAACTGTTGGCATTGTTTCGGAATCTAATAAAACTGCAATTTCCTCGTCTCCAATAAATTCCAAGTGATCAACAGAAAGGGCATTGTATTTTACACCAACTTGCACTCCACCAGAAAAATCAAGCTCATTGGCATGAATTTTAGGACGCAAACCATATTTCATTCCTGCAATTAAAATTCTGTCGGTGTCTTCTACGGTGAAAAATCCTTTGTCGCAAAAAACATCTATATAATCGGCAAGCTCTTCTGATGCAACAACTGGAATCATCTCATTTATAACGGAATCTACATATTCTGTTTGCCTGCCCTTATAGTTTGCAGGAACGGAATGTGCTCCCAAAAAAGTTGCTTTTATTTCAATAGGCATTGTCTCTTTTAGGCGTTTGATAACTCGTAGCATTTTTAGCTCATCGTCTGGATTTAAGCCATATCCACTTTTAATTTCCAAAGCACCAGTTCCTTGTTTTATTATTTCCCAAATTCGCTTCTCTGCTTGCTCATATAATTCATTTTCAGATGTTTCATGAAGTAATTTTGCTGAATTAAGTATTCCGCCTCCACGTTTTGCAATTTCTTCGTAAGAGAGCCCTTTTATTTTGTCGGAATATTCTATTTCACGGCTTCCTGCATATACTATATGTGTGTGGCTGTCGCAAAATGAGGGATATACCATTTTTCCGCTGGCATCGTAAAATTTGTCAATTTCTATTTTGGTATCAAAATCTTCCATTTTGCCAAAATCCAAAATTTTATTGTCTTCAATTAACAAAAAAGCATTATCTATGCTATTTATTTTTGCCATTTCGCTTCCTGCCGATTTTATTTTTGGCTTGTCTTCGGTGTGAACAAGTTTTTTTATGTTTTTTATTAATGTTTTCATTAAATAGATATTTAGTTTTTAGTATTTTGTGTTAATTAATTAAGTAAATGGACAATTTAAAATGGATAATTGACAATTAGTTTACTCCTGATTATACTGAATAAGGCTGAAATTTTGAAGTTTTGAAATTTTGAATGCTCTGACTTTTAAATGAATACTTAATTTAGAAAGTTAAATTTTAAACCTAATCCAGTATATCAAGTGTAAACCAATCGTAAATTTAAAATTGTCAACCTACTTACTTATTGTAATTTTAAAAGCGAATAAAAATTATACACCTTTTCAAAAAGTGGACTATTTTTTTTCTTATTACTGCCTTGCACAGTTATTGAATAGTTGTTTTTTTCCGAAATTATTTTTAGTTCAATTGTATAAATAATATATGGAACTCGTGGAGTTCTAATTTTTTTGTTTCTATTTTTCAACAATTTATTTTCTTCTAAAAAATCCCAAATTTCAATCAAGCTCTCTTCGCTCAAGTTGTGCGTGTAATTTTCTTTTGGATTGTTTTTTGCTTTAAATCCCCAGTTTGTTTCTGTGTGAGTTATTATATTATTTTTAACAATAAAAATATTTTTAGAACCATTGGAATCTTTCGAACGCTCCTGTCTTGTGTATGTTAATATTATTTCTTTATCCATTTTTCATGAGTGTTTTTAATTAGCTTTTTACTTTAGCTTTTAGCCTGCATAATTCATAAACTTTTGTTATGAAAGTCTTAAATGTGCGTCAGTATTGGCAACCGCAAGGTTTTATATTTGAAAAAATAGCGAGCTATTTAGAAAAAATAAAAATTGAGGATTGTCAATAATGACGTGCAGTTTAGAGTTGTAATAGAAAGTTTATGAATTATGCAGGTTAGTTATTGTTTTTTGTTTTTTTGCAAAAAAATCTCTTAAAAAAATATTTGTTTTTTCAGCAAATAGCTAACTGCCAAAACCTAATGGCAAAATTTAGATTTTTAAGTATAATACAAAAATAATCTTTTTTTTATTTTTTAAAAAGACTTTTTTTTTTCATTTTTTTTTCACAATTTTACATTTCAAAAAACAAACATAACGCCTTAATTCTCAGCTCTTAATGATTGTGAGATATATAAAATGTTTTTTATAATAATTAAATTGTAGTGAAACTAATTAAGTTGCATATTTTTTGATAAGTAAACAATTAAAAAGATTAGCGTTTTTTACGAGTATCAAGTTTAAGGCTTTTTTGAAAATTTTAGAATTGAAGTTTACCTCTGTAAATGAGTATTTTAAAATTTCAAAAGTAACATGCCGTTAGGCACTTGGCACTCGTTAAAAACGCCAGAATATCTTTATTATAAGGTATAAAATAGAACTTATACCAAATCGCTATCAAAATAATGAATATAAAACGTTTCTTTTTTGTTTATTTTTCTTTAAAA